>JANLSF010000490.1:0-4804 GCA_031362285.1 Gemmatimonadota bacterium
CCAGGAGCGGCTGCTGCACGAGCTGCACCTCGCGCACGACCTGCAGATGAAGATGCTTCCCGACACCTCGCTGGTGGCGCCGGTGGCGTCGGTGGGCGCGCGCGTCGAGCCGGCGGAGGACGTCGGGGGTGACTTCTACAACCTGTTCCGGCTCGGGCCCAATCGCACCGGTGCGATGGTTGGCGACGTGAGCGGGCACGGCTACCGGGCGGCGTTGATCATGTCGCTGGCGATGAGCGCGGCGACGATCCACGCCCTGCGCACCGCCGATCCCGGTGAGGTGCTGCAGCTCATGTTCGCCGCGCTCGACGAGGAACTGGAGCGCACCGAGATGTACCTCTCCTGCTTCTACGGCGTGGTGGACCGGCGCGCGCAGACGATGCGCTGGGCGAACACGGGACATCCCCACGCCTTCATCGTGGATGAGGACGGCGAGGTGGAGCGGCTGCCCGCGCTGGATCCGCCCCTCGGCATGGGAGAGACCTTCCCGCGATCCAAGACGCGCCCGTGGGGCTCGGGCAAGGACCTGCTCGTGCTATTCACCGACGGCATCTCCGACGCGCGCGACCGGAAGGACCGCCGCTTCGGCGAGGAGGCGGTGCTCGAGATGGTCAAGAAGCACCGCAAGCGGCCGGCCGAGGAGATCGTGGACGAGGTGTTCGCCGCCGTCGACAAGCACGTCGGGCGAGTGCCGTCGCGCGACGATCGCACCCTGCTCGTTTTGCGGAGCTGAGGTGGCGCACCGCCCGCACAAGGGCCCGCGTCCACCCACGGCGCTGCCGCCGGCGCGCAAGTCGCTGGGCCAGCACTTCCTGCGCGACCCGCGCGCCCTCGACCGGATCGTGGGGGCCCTCGACCTCACCGGCACCGAGACGGTCATCGAGATCGGCCCGGGGCGCGGCGTCCTCACCGACCGCCTCGCCGACCGCGCCGGCCGGCTCATCGCCATCGAGCTCGACCGCAAGCTCATCCCGGTGTTGCGCGCGCGGTACGCCGACCGGTCGCACGTGATGATCCTCGAGGGCGACGTGCTCACCTTCGACCTGGGCGCGGTGGCGCAGGGGCCGTATCGGCTCGTGGGCAACGTGCCGTACTACATCACCACGCCCATCCTCTTCCACGCCATGAAGGCGCCGCGCCCGGAGCGCGCCGTGTTCCTCGTCCAGCGCGAGGTGGGCGAGCGGATGGCCGCCGCCCCCGACACCGAAGCGTATGGTGCGCTCAGCGTGAACTTGCAGGCGCTGGCCACGGCAGAGACGCTCGCGATCGTGAAGCCCGCCGCCTTCGAACCCCCGCCCAAGGTCGACTCGGCGATCGTGCGCGTGGTGCCGCGGGAGGAGCCGCTCGTGCCGGTGGCGGAGGAGCAGGGGTTCTCGCGCTTCGTTCAGGCGTGCTTCGCGCAGCGTCGCAAGCAGCTCGGCCGGACGCTGCGCACCGTCGCGTCGCTGGAGGCGGAGGAGGCGCGCGTGCTGCTCACCGGACTGGGCATCGATCCCGTGGCGCGCGCCGAGACCCTGGCGCCCGCACAGTTCGTGCGGTTGCACCGCGCCGTGCTGGCACAGCGCGGATAGGTTGCGCGCATGACCATCCTGCCCGGCACGCGCCTCGTCGACCACACCTGGGTCGTGGTCGACGTGGAAACCACGGGTGGGCGCCCGGCCGGCGACGATCGCATCACCGAGTTCGCGGCGGTCGTGGTGGCCGGCGCACAGGTGACCGACGAGTTCAGCGCGCTCGTACATCCGGGACGCCCGATCCCCTCGTGGATCACGCACCTCACCGGCATCGACGACCGGATGGTGGCGCACGCGCCATCGTTCGGCGACATCGCCCCGGCCGTGGCGTCGCTGCTCGCGCGGGGGACCTTCGTGGCGCACAATGCCTCCTTCGACTGGGGGTTCGTGTCGTCCGAACTCGCCCGCAGCGGGGTGGCCGTTGATGATGCGCCGCGCGTGTGCACGGTGCGCCTCGCGCGGCGCCTGCTGCGGGAGCTGCCACGGCGCAACCTCGACGCCGTGTGCCAGCACTACGGCATCACGATCGAGGCCCGGCACCGGGCGCTCGGCGACGCGGCGGCCACGGCCCGGGTGCTGCTGCACCTGCTCGATGACCTGGGGCGACTCGGCGTGGACAACTGGGGCGAACTCGATGACTACCTCGCACGCCGCACGGGTCGCCGAAAGCGGAGTGCCATGCCGCGTTCGACCGACGACACCTTTGCCGCCTGAGGGCCCATGACCCCACCACTTCCCCTGCTGCAGACCACCCGCCTCGGCGACTGGACCGTGCACCTCATCCAGGCCGGCGGCCAGCAACTCGACGGCGGGGCGATGTTCGGCATCGTGCCCAAGCCGCTCTGGTCCCGCCGCATCACCCCCGATGAACGCAACCGCATCCCCATGGGGATGCGCACGATGCTGGTCGAGCACGAGAGTGGCCTGATCCTCGTGGACACCGGCGCGGGGAACAAGGAACCCGACAAGTTCTACGACATCTATGGCATCGAACCGGCCGGGAAGGCCGGATTCAGTCACCTCGAGGCGGGGATCCGCGCCGCGGGCCACGCACCGGCCGACGTGCGGCTGGTGCTCAACACGCACCTCCACTTCGACCACGCGGGAGGCAACACCTACGTGGACGCAGAGGGCAAGGTTCGCCCGTCGTTCCCCAATGCGCGCTACGTGGTGCAGAAGGGCGAGTACCACTACGCCACGCACACCAACGAGCGCACCGCCGGCTCCTACTTCGACCACAACTTCGTGCCGCTGGCCGAGGCCGGGCTGTTCGACTTCGTGGAGGGCGACGTGGAAATCGTGAAGGGGATTCACCTGCGCCGCTCGCCTGGACACGTGCCCCACCACCAGAGCGTGTTCCTGGCAGGCTCCACCCCGGCCATGTTCCTCGCCGACGTGATCCCCACGGCGCACCACATCCCGCTCGCCTGGATCATGGGCTACGACGTGGAGCCGCTGATCACGCTCGAGAGCAAGAAGCGACTGCTGGTGCAGGCGAGCGAGGAACAGTGGACGCTGGTCTTCGAGCACGACGCGCACACGGCCATGGGCAAGGTGGCGCACGACGGCAAGGGGTACGCGCTGGTGAAGTAGCGCGCTTCGCCGCGTGAGGCGGTGCGGTACGGTGGGACATGCGCGGGCGTTCGTGCCGTCCTGCAACAGAATGGTTATCTCGTGCGACCGGAGGCTCGGCATGATGATTCATGCCGAGCCCTTGCGTTTTGACCCCCGCCGAGATGATGCTATGCACATGGTTGCTGCCCCGCAGTACTGGACCGCGCAGATGGTGCGCGAACTGCCCGACGACGGCATGCGCTACGAGTGCGTCTACGGGGAGCTGCTCGTGAGCTCGAGCCCCCGCGAGATCCACCAGCGCGTGCTCGGTCGGCTCTATCTGGCCGTGGCGCGCTATCTCGAGACCGAGCGCGAAGGGGTCGCGTACTTCTCGCCGGCCGACATCTCATGGCGCAAGGACACGCTGGTGCAACCCGACCTGTTCGTGGTGCCACGCGCGGAGGCCCGCGAGGGATGGCCCGCCATGCGGACGCTGTGGCTCGCCACCGAGGTGCTGAGCCCGTCCACGTCGCGGCACGATCGCTTCACCAAGCGCGTGCTCTACCAGCGCGAGGGTGTCGCGAGCTACTGGATCGTGGATCCGAAGGCACGGCTCGTGGAGATCTGGACGCCGTCCGACACGGAGCCGATCGTCGTGCGCGAGCGCGCGACGTGGAGTCCGGTCGGCGCTTCCGAGCCGCTTGTCATTCCCTTGTCCGAACTGTTCGCCCCCGTGTAGCGCGCCGGATCCGCGCTACCGCGCCGTGTTGATCGCCGTGTTCTGCAGTAGCCGACTGTAGAACCGGACCACGTCCGGCAGCCCGGCCACCGCCACGCGCTCGTCGGTGCCATGGGCGCGCTTCAGGTCGCCCGCCCCCACGCGCACGGACGAGTAGCGGAAGACGTTCTGCGAGAGCGCGCTGAAGTGCCGCGCGTCGGTGCCGCCGATCACCAGGTACGGCACGACGATCGCATCGGGGGTGATTTCGCGGATCGTGCGGGCGAGCGCGTCGAACTCGCGCGAGCGCACGTCGGACACCGGGGAGGGATCGGAGCCGACGCCCGTGGCGGCTACCTGCACGCGCTCGTCGCCCACCGCCTCGATGACGTGTCGCTTCACCGACTCGCGGGTCTCGCCCGGAATGATGCGGAAGTTGATCACGGCGCGCGCCTTGAGCGGGAGCACGTTGTCCTTGGGGCTGCCCGAGAGCATCGTGGGCGCCGTGGTTGTGCGCAGCATGGCTGCCCCAACGGGCGCCTTGAGGAGCTGCGCCGTGAGCACCGGCCCGAACAGCCACCGGTTGTGCATCGCCAGCTTGGCCGCGAACCCCAGGTGCGGGGCCAGCGCATCGAGCATGGCTTCGGTGGGGCCCGTGAAGCGCGCCGGAAGCTGCGCCGCCTGCACCCGGACCACCGCCTGCGCGAGCACGCCGACGGCGGTCTCATCGGGCGGCTGCGACGAATGGCCCCCCGTCCCGTCCACCGTGAGCTCGATGCTCGTGTATCCCTTCTCGGCGATGCCCACGAGCGCCACGGGACGCGAGACCCCCGGGAAGACGCTGTCGGCCAACGCGCCCCCTTCGTCGATCACCATGGCGAGGCGCGTGCCGCGCTGTGCCAGGAGCTTCGCCACCGCCGTGGCGCCGGAGCCCAGCACTTCCTCGTTGTGGCCCAGTTCAAGCATCACCGTGCGCTTCGGGGTGATGCCACGCGCGAGCAGCCCCTCGATGGCCTCG
>JANLSF010000036.1:0-4621 GCA_031362285.1 Gemmatimonadota bacterium
GGTGACGGTCGAGTACTTGCTGGTGCGCAGCGGCTCCCGACTCGCATTGCTGCGCCGCAGGAGCTGGCCATGAAGCCACTCACGCTGAACCTCTGGTTCGGGACGGATGTCGTCGGCATTGTTCTCTCTGGTGGAGCCCGCCGTCTCTGGCGCCAGCAGTTTGCGCGCCCGGCTTCCATTGGCGACGCGATTCGTGCGGTTGCCTCACAGTTGCCCTCGCAGCACGCACGCAAGCGACTCCGCCTTGTCGTGGCGCTGCCCGCTCCACAGGCCCGGGCGAAGCTCGTGGATGGTCTTCCACCCACCAGCGATGTGGCCCTGCTGACCGCAGCCGTGTCACAGCAGCTGGATCGTTTCTTCATCAGGATGGCGCGACGGCAGCGCGGCAGCGTGATCAAGCCTGCCGCCTTCGGCTCCGCATGGGCTGCGGCCTACGACGAGGACACGCTGGAAGAGGCGGCGAAGGCGGCAGCTGACTGCGGCCTGCTCCTGGAGGGCGTCCTGCCGATGGACTGGCTACTCGCGGTTGCGGGGGTTCCCTCCGATGCAGCGGAGCCGTTGTCCCCCATGCAGCTTGCCGAGGCGTTGGCGGGCGCAGCGCTGGACGCTGCGCCGTTGGCTCTTGGCGTGGGCGCCGCGGCGGCCGTGGGCAGTCTGGAGCTGCGACGTCGCTGGCGGGTGCCAGTTCTCGTGGCCCTCGTCACGGCCATCGCGTCGGCGTTCACGCCGCTCGTGTCGGCAAAGTGGTCCGCGTACGCGGCACGTGAGACTCTGCGTGCACGGGGCCCAGAGCGCAATGCTGCCGTTCTCGACGAGCGCGCCCGCAGTGGCGATTCCGCCACCACGCAATCGCTGTCCCGGTTCCTGTCGGTTGCGCCAAGGCGAACACTCCTGATGGCGGCACTCGCTGCTGCGTTACCGGAGTCCACGGCCATTGTCCAACTGCAACTCGACTCGGCGGTTGCTGAGCTCACGCTGGTTGCGCCGCACGTGGGGCCGGCCATCGACTCGCTCGCGCACATGCGAGGGGTGCTTCGCTCGACGCTGATGGGTGGAGTGTCGCGTCGCGGGACCGCGGGCGGTCTCGAGCAAGTACAGCTGCGACTTGAGCTGGCGGCTGCGAGCGCGCCCTTGGCGCTCCTCGCACCCACGATCGCGAGAGCGCCATGACGCTCGGCATGAGTGCGCGCGACGGTCGCGCCGTCCAGTTCGGGTTCGTTGGAATCCTTGTGCTCCTCTTGACGACGCGGGGTGTGCCGGCGCTGCTGAGCGCAACCGCTGAGGCGCGGCGTGACGCGCGCGCGCTGGAGGCCGAGGTGCTCGTGGCCGAACGGCTGCTCCGAGCGCCCGTTCGACCGCCGTCGATCGTCGACACGAGCGCCGGGCAGTCGCTCGCGTTCACCGCGTCGAGTCCGGGCAACCTCGCGAGCCAGTTGGCGGCAACGCTCGGCGAACTGATCGACTCCTCCGGGGTGGTGGTCAGCGGCCTGCGCGTTGACGTGCCGGACTCTGCCTCCGCCGGGTTGGTGCGCGTGGTCGCCACGTTTGGTGGTGAGTGCGACGTTGAGGGGTGCGCCACGTTGATGGCGCTCGTGGAACAGGAGCGACCCGCGATCCGGATTGCCCGCTTGCGGCTGGTCGCGGGCGACGTCGGCGCGTCGGCCGCCCTGCCGGAGCGCCTTCAGTTCGAGGTGATCGCAGACGCGCTTGGCCGAGTGACGGCCCGACCATGAGTCGGGGCCTGCGATCCATCCTGGCTGGAATCGGCTTCCCGGTGCTCGGTGTACTGGCCACCGGTTGGGCGAGCCGGGCGAGCGACCCGGCCGGTCCGCACAGCACGAGCGCGGTGCCAACGCCGCTCCTGACCAGCGCACCTGTTGCCCTCCTCGATTCGGCCTTGGACGTGATCATCGACGGGAACCCGTTTCGTCTCGATCATGCCCCGGCGCTCGTCGCGTTCGGCCAGCCACCGGCCGTCGCTCCCGTCGCTCCTCCTGCGCCCAGTCGGCCACAGCTGCCGATCCTCACGGCGCTGCTCGGCGGACCACCCTGGCGCGCCGTGCTGGAGAACGTGCCAGGCTTTGAGCAATCGCTGGTCGTGACCGCCGGGATGTGGGCCGGCCCGTTCGCGGTGATTCAGGTGAGCGCGGCCGGCATCCGACTCTCGGCGGGCGACACGACCTGGAACCTTCGACTTCGGCGACTATGAACGGGCGTCATGGTGTACTCGTTGGGCTGGCCCTGCTCCTCGGTGCCGGGTCGGCGTCGGCCCAGGCAGCGGCTTCCGCGCAGACGCTCTTTGAGCGTGGCGACAGCGTGATCATCCGCTTCTCGGAGACCGACCTGCGCGCGGCCCTTCAGGCCATCGGCCAATACCTCGATCGCCCGCTGGCGCTGGCCGCCACGGTGCCGTCGTCGCGGATCACGTTCGAGACCCCACGCCCGGTTGCCCGAAGCGAGCTCCCTCGCGTGTTGCGTGGCCTCCTGGATGTGCAGGGACTGGAGCTGGTGGCAGACTCCGCGTCGGGCATCTATCGCGTGCAACCGCGCGCCGTCGCTGTGGTGCCACGCCCTCTCGCCACGCGGTCCAGCGCAGGCACCATCGAGCTGTTCACCCTGCGGATGAAACATGTCCGTGCCCAGGAAGTGGCGGCCACCATCAACGCCCTCTACGGTCGCGCGAGCGCCGTCGGGGAGCTCGGCGCTCGCCAGCGGTCGCTCGACACTGATCTGCGCGACAACATGGTGCCACCGGTCGGCAGCGCGGTACCCGGTGCTGCACCGGGCCCGGTGCCGACCCCGCGAAGCGCGAGCTTCCTCGGCGATGTCACGATCGTGCCCGACTCGCGGTCCAACAGCCTGCTCATCCGCGCCAGCCGGGAAGACTACCAGTTGATCGAATCGGCGGCACACGCCATCGACGTGCGGCCATTGCAGGTGCTCATCGAGGTGCTTGTCGTCGAGATCCGGCACGATCAGAGCCTGGCGCTCGGCCTCGACGCCACGCTCGGGAAGACGGCCGTGAAGGGAGTGGGTACGGTGAGCGGAAGCCAGCGGGGGCTGGGGCTGGGCGACTTCGTGCTCAACGTCATGAACCTGGATGGGAAGAACCTCGACGTGACGCTCAGTGCCGCGGCCGCTCGTGGCGACGCGCGCATCGTGAGTCGTCCCGTGGTGATCGCCGCCAACAACGAGGACGCCACCATCCTCGTCGGGAGCCAACGCCCCTTCGTGCAGGTGCAGCGCTCGCTGCCGACCGAGGCCGCCGCCCGCGATCAAGTGGTGCAGTACAAGGACGTGGGCACGAGACTCGTCGTCAAGCCGACCATCAGCGACGACCAGTACGTGATGCTCGAAGTGATGCAGGAGGTCAATGCGGCGACGGCGGAGACGCAGTTCGACGCGCCGATCATCTCGACACGCACCGTGAAGACGCGCTTGCTCATCCGCGACGGGCAAACGGTCGTCATCGGGGGGCTCACCGACCGGCAACGCGACGTGGCCCGCCGCGGGATTCCTTTGCTGTCCTCCATTCCATGGATCGGCGCGCTGTTTGGCTCACAAACCGAACGGTTCACGGAAACCGAGCTGTTCATCTTCATCAAGCCACAGGTCTTGCGGTCCGACGAAGATGCCGACGCCGTGACCGCCCCGCGCGTGAAGCGTTCCAGCATCGAGCCATGACCGACCAAGCTGACGACTACCTCGATCGGCTGATGGTCGGCCGTTCACCGGCCATCCAGCGGCTCAAACAGTTGGTGAAGCGGGTCGCGCCGTCGACACTCCCGGTGTTGCTCGAGGGCGAGACGGGCACGGGCAAGGAGCTTGTGGCACAGGCGCTGCATGCACTGAGCGGTCGGCCTGGGCAGCTCGTGTCGGTGAACGTGTGCTCCTACACCGATGCCATGTTCGACGACGCTCTCTTTGGCCACGCGCGCGGTGCGTTCACCGGGGCGCACAGTGAGGCGCCCGGCCTGCTCGATGCGGCCAGGGGCGGAACGCTCTTTCTGGACGAGATCGGCTCGATGTCGCTCGTATTGCAAGTGAAGTTGCTGCGCGTGCTGGAGAGCCGAGTGTGGCGCCGGATCGGGGAATCGAGTGAGCGCGCCGGCACCTTCGGGATCGTGTCGGCGACCAATCAGCCCTTGGCGCAGTTGGTACTGCAGGGTCGCTTCAGAGCCGATCTTGCCTTTCGGCTGCGGGGTGTCGCGGTCGCCGTGCCAGCGCTGCGCGATCGAGGAAGCGACATCGCGCGACTGGCCGTGCACTTTGCCACGCGGGCGAGTTGTCGACTGGACGTCGAGTTGGGTGCCCGGTGGGGCGCACTCCGAGCGCTGCGTGCGTGGACCTGGCCGGGAAACGTGCGAGAGCTTCGGACGGTCATCGAGGCGGCGGCGATGCTGAGCCTTGATGGCGTGCTACGGGCGGAGCACGTGGCCTCGTGCATTCAGCAAAGTACGGCGGCACCGGAGGTCGGAGCAGGAGAGCGGCTGGCCTTGGTCGCGGCGTTGGACGAGGCGGGTGGCGACCCGAGGCGCGCCGCCGAGATCGAGGGGGTCAGTCGGGCGACGATCTTTCGGCGGGCGCGGGCGCATGGGGTGAGGGTGGCAGCGTTTCGGCG
>JANLSF010000066.1:0-7031 GCA_031362285.1 Gemmatimonadota bacterium
GGAGGCGCTGGTGCCCTCGGGCAAGGCCCCGGCCCCGACCGCGCCGGCCCCCCGCGTGAAGCCCACGCAACTCGCGCTGCTCAACCCCGCGCCGATCACGCGCGCCTGGCGCACGGAGTTCGAGGAGGAGTTCGCGCTGCGCAACCGGGCCTCCACCATCGCCACGATGCGGGCCGACCTCGCGAAGTCGGGGCTCAAGGACCGCGACCCGGACGCGTACAAGCAGCGGGCGTTCGAAGTCAGCGTGGCGGCCTACTTCTCCGACCCGCACCGCGCGCACGATCTCACTCCTTTTCGCGTGACGGGGCGGGTGCAGCAGTCGGTCTGGGAGAGCCTGGGGGACTTCGACCTCACGCCGATACTCTCCCAGCTGGAGGTGCCGTCGCTGGTCATCCACGGCGCCGTGGATCCGATCCCGTGGGCGTCGAGCGCGGCGGCGGCCCGTGCCTTGAAGGCCGAGTTCATCGTCCTTCCAGACGCAGGCCACGTCCCGTACGTCGAAGCGCCGGTGCCCCTCTTCGCCGCTCTCGACCGCTTCCTCGCCTCGCCGAGCTGACGTCCCATGCCCCGATTTGACGACATCACGCAGCCGCACATCGCCTCGTTCGAGCACGACGACAAGCGGCTGCAGGTGACCGCACGCGTCGTCTTCGACGGGATCGAGTTCCTCGGCCGCCTCTGGTTTGCCGACGAAGCGTGGGAGGACGCGGGGGTGCCGGATCGCGGGTCGCTCTCGGGCAGGACGCGTGACGAAGTGGTGGCGCGAGCCAAGGAGCTCAACCTCGAGCAGCTGGCGGCGCGCTACCGGCGCGCGCTGGCGGAAAAGCGCCGGTTCCGCGGGCTCCGGCGCGCCACCGAAGAGGTGCTCTCGAAGATCCGTTACTTGAACCAGGTCTCGGTGAGCATGCGCGCGGGGTTGCTCGACGTGGAAGGGGCGGCACAGGAGATCGACCTCACGGAGAAGCAGCTGCACGAACTCGTCGACCGGCTGCGGGCGTACGCGGGGACGGACGAAGGCTGACGGAAGCGAGGCGGATTGCGCGGAGTCAACGACGTGCAACGTGGCGACCAATGAAGCGGTTGAGTCAGGTCGCGCCTTCCTCCCGAATGAACTGGCGGAGCATTTCGAGTCGCCTTCGAAGCGACACCGCCGTTAGCGCCGTGGCCGGCGCATTAGCGGGAACCAGATCGTCGATCGGCTCTCCATTTTCGACGGCGCGGCACCAGATCTCGAACAAACTCAGATATCGCTCAAGCGCAGCCAAAGGGGTGGGCAGATCATCCAGCACGAGGTACGCCGGAGGAACGTCGCCGACGACCACCCACAGCCAATTGTCTACGTCCTTTCGAGTCGGCCGGATCTGCGCCAAGAAAAGTCCGAAGACGTCAGGAACCTGAAGTCCGGAGTACAGCTGCACGACTTCTGCGCACCAGTCGTGTTGACGCAGAAATTCTGTCGCGGCGTGTGACTGCGCGTGCAGGCTGCGCGTGTCCTGCGGAGTGTCGCCCTGAACTTGCCCAACCGGAACCACTCCAGACACCGGAGGCGTTGGCAGGGTCATGGTTTCGATCCTTGCTCCTTGGACTCCGGCGGGTTTTCGCGTTCCTTGGGCTTGCCTTTCCGCTTCATGTTCTACGTCTGCCCCATAGCGAGGGCGCGCAAGGCGTCCACGAAATCGAGCCACCTCCACACTCGCCCGCGCGAATTCCTGCTGCGCCGTAGGCTGACGCTGACCGTACCGAGGCCGCAGGCTAGATTTTCGTGGACTTCACGGTCGTGCTTCCTGGACTCCGAAGTGTGGCGGACGGAATCTGGAGCGTCACGTTGACGCGACCTGAAGTACCTGCCCACCACAGTGGCACCGGACCACACACGGGCACCACTACAGCAGCGTTCGCGATAGCATCGCGAGAAACCATGTCCAAGTGGCGACGAGCAGCGTGAACGACGCAGCGAGCAGCGGTAGCATCCAATGTGCCTCCGGACGATAGCTCTTCCTCGACAAGATGTCGATGAGGCTGTCCGGCGGTGTACCGAAGAACCCGCCGGGGTGTTGCCAATCCTCCCTGAACGCCGCAAGCCGGTAGACGAGGCCTGTCGTAAACAAGGAGGTCAGCGCAACCGCAAGAATCGAGAGAACCATTCTACAATCCCCTGGTTTGTTGAAATTGCTAGGGCCTAGCGCCCACGGTTGGTTGCGTGGGACGTCCCGAAGTGCTTCGACTGACTGCCGTGGCGTCGGGCACTACCGCGGGAATCGCAGCGACCGGAATGGGGCGCGAGCTTGTCAAGAAGGTGTGCCCGATCTCGGCGTGACCGCTCACCGGAAGCGCCTCGCTCGGTCCAATAGCGCCACCGCCAGTAACTGTGACCCCTTCCGCATTGCCCGTTACGCAAGCATTCACCATGAAGATTCCTCCGCATCCGCCATCCCCTGACCCTGCAAATGCCGCCTTCGACGTGGCCGCTCCGGCTTCCGTTCCTGCAGACACGTCGAGTCCGACGCCAAGGCCGACCTTGACGTACGTGCCGCGATCTCTGGAATCCGACCATTCCCCCACCGACAAGACAAGGCCAGTGCCGAAGACGCCTTGCACGCTCAGCCCATGAAAGGTTAGCTGACCTCCTGACGGGCATTGGATCGGTTTTCCATCCTTCCCGAGACAGTCCAGACCAAATGGATCCGCAAACGCAATGGGGTCCCCGCTTGCAAATCCGTACCCGTTCAGCCCCCCCGCGAGCCCGATCGGGTCTTCCTGCGTGAACCGCCCGCTTCGCGCGTCATAGTACCGATTGCGCTTGTACTGGTACCCGCTACCGTCCGTTTGTCCGGCAATGATCTCGCCGAACCAGTTCGGTACGCCGGTCGGCAGCGGCGGCGCGTCTCCGAACGAGAGCGCAAACTTCATGGGGAAGTACGCCTGATTGTCGAGGCAGCGCGTCGTCGGGCACGTCCCCAGAGTGTACGTACCACGCCAATCGTGATACGGCACCACGACCGTGCTGCCCTTGAACAGGTCGAGCGGCGCGTCCACGCCGCCGGCATTCGTGTAGCCCACGCTCCCCTGAAACGTCCCGCTGCTGGGATATCCTTCGCTCGCCTCCCCAGAGGTGTCGGCCGGGATCCGCACGTCGTACAGGACGCGGGCGCCGTCCCACACGGTCCGCGAGACCTCATTTCGGCAGCCCGAACTCGCGTCGTGACGGGTGCACACGACGGCTGCCGTGTCCCGGATCATTTCCTTCCAGACCCGACGGCCCAGCGGGTCGTAGCGATAGCGCTCGATCCGCTGGTAGCGCGTGTAGAGCGCGTCCGGGGTCGGAATCGTCTCCAGCACGAAGGTGCTCGAGATCATCCGCCAGCTGATGTCATACGCATTGGTCGTGGACCGTTGCTCGCGATACGTGAAGGGCGGCGCGCAGAGCGTGCAGTTCAGGAAGAACCGCTTGAGCCGCGTCTCACCGATGGCCATGCCGTTCAGGTTCCAGCTGTAGGCCGTGGTGTCACCCGAGACTGTCGTTGGCGACTGGGACTGGATGGCCAGCTTGTCGAGGCGCTCGGTGGTGGCCACGTAGGCATAGGCGGCCGTGCCGTTCAAGGCCGCGCTCCCGTTGCCGTAGTAGCGGAGCCCGAGCGCGTCGGTCTTGTACGCCTCGTAACCGCCGGTGCCGTAGCTCACCGTGTCGATGGGGCCGAGCGCGCTGTACTGCGCCGCATCATTGGTCCACGTGTTGCGCGTGATCCGATCCTTGAGGTCGTAGATCAGCGAGTCCTTGTGCAGCGTGTCCGTCCCCGCGACCTGGATCCGCTTCCGGAGCCGCCCGACCACGTCGTACCAGAGCGATTCCGCCATCGCGTTGGCACTCTGCGATAGCCGCCCAATCTTGGTCGGGCGCGCGTCGTTGTCGTAGGCGAAGGTGAACCGATTCCCGAGGATGTCCGCGACGGAGTCGGCCAGCCCGCTCGCCCCGTTGAACCAGACCCGTTGACTGTCGACCGCCGGCGCCACGGTTTGCGGGTGCTGGAAGGCAACCCGGCGCAGGTTCAAGTCGTACCGCGCCCCGATCCCGAACACGTTCGAGGTGAAGACGCGTTCATTCAGGCGACGTGCGGCGATGCGGAGGCTGTCCGTGAGCAAGGTGCCGTTCTGGCCGTAGCGCCGCGACACCCGCCCCACGGCG
Organism: Gemmatimonadota bacterium; assembly: GCA_031362285.1. GTDB lineage: Bacteria > Gemmatimonadota > Gemmatimonadetes > Gemmatimonadales > Gemmatimonadaceae > JACPPC01. The sequence goes on from JANLSF010000066.1 coordinate 4,184, forward strand.
TTGAAGGCCTCCCGCAGCTGCCCGCTCTCGGTGTAGACGAGCGTGGAGGTGTCGCTCGCGGTGCGCACCACCGGCCGACTCAGGGCATCGTACGTCACGACCGCCGGATTGCGACCCCCGCTCAGCAGGTTGCCGGCCGGATCATAGCTGTAGCCCAGGGTGTAGTACCCCGGCAGTGACTCTGCCACGATGCGGCTCCGCCCGTCGTACACATACGCCGTGGCGATCGTCCCGACCTTGGCGCGGGACGCGTCATTCGCGCTCCGCTTGGTCAACCGTTGCAGCTGGCCGGCGGCCGTGTACGACTGCGCGACGACCAGAGTGTCCGTGCCAGAGCGCGTGGTCGTTTGCGTGGGGCGATCCATGGCGTCGAGCACGAGGCTGTCCACCACGATCGTGCCCCCGCCGACCGGACGCTCGGTCCGGATCACCCGACCGGCGCCGTCCTGCGCCCATCGCTCGTACTGCCCGAGCACGTTCGTCCGCTCCGCGGCGTTCCGGTAGGCCACGTCGTACAAGAGCGTGTCCTTCACTCCCATCGCGGTGACGGCGCGCACGAGGAGCCCCGTGGTCGCATCGTACGTGAAGGTGGTCCGCGTGCTGGCGCCTCGGCCGTCTTCGCGCCAGAGCAGGTTCCCGGTGCTGGCGTCGTAGCCGCTCCTGGTCGAGTCGCCTTCCGGGTTGATGACGCGCGTCGGGACATCGTAGATCTGGTCCCAGGTTGTCTGCGTGAGCGCGTAGACTGGCCCGGCCTTGACCGTGGCCGAGTCGAGGAGCGTGGCGCTGTTCCCTCGCGCGTCGTACGTGGCCACGAGCGCCCGGCCGTTGGACGCGCGCAGGTACGTCGTCAGGGCCGGGAACGACGCGTGCGTGCGCGCGACCTGACTCTCATCGCCCAGTGCGGTCCGCACCCGCGCGGGCGCGCCCCACCGGTTGACCAGAAAGGCGGTCGTGTCGGCCACGTCGGTCCGGAACCCGTCGATCACGGTCGAAGCGCGGTCGAGCGGCACCGCCGCCGTGCCGGCCAGCCCGCGGGTCTCGGCCACCGTCAACCGAAGCGAGTCGTACACGCTGTTCGCCAAGTCGCGCGCCACGCGCGCCTGCGCCACCACCCCGCCTGCGGCCCAGACCACGGTGTCGCGCACGCCGCGCGGGTCCTGGGTGGTCAGCAGGCGGTGGCTCTCGCCCAGGGAGTCGTAGCCGAAGCGGACCACCTGCCCATCGCGCTGCTTGATGGCGATCAGGTCGCCCTGGCCGCTCATCGTCAGCGTGTCGGCCCGGTTCGGCACCGACGCCGTGGAGGCGTCGACTGACCGCAGCCGGCTGCTCCCGTCGTACTGGAACTTCCACGCGACCGCGAGGGCGCCCGACGGCGGGGCGATCGAATCCAGCCGGCTCGTCGCGCCCACGTACACGAAGCGCGTCACGTGGCCCAGCCGGTTCACGGTGGCCGTGTGCAGCCCCGACGAGTAATCGAAGCGCACCCGCAGTCCGTGCGCCAGCCGGCGCTCGAAGTAGCTCGTGCCCACGGCCACGATCGTGTCCGGGCGATCCAGAGCGGGCGCCACCCACGCGTTCCCACCGATGTTCACGTACCGGCGCGTCGCCCCGTCGCCGCCGGTCCAGCGGATATCGCCGTCTGGCCGCAGCATCGCCTCCAGCCCCGCTACCCACCACCCGGCCCCATACGGACTCGCGCTCCGGTTCACGAGGAACAGCCGTCCCGTGACCGAGATCAGCTCCGCGCTCCCGCTGTACCACCGCCGCACGTCCAGCGTGTACCGATGAATGCCGCTCGGCCACGCGAGCCCATCGAAGCTCACCGCCACCCGGCGCGTGCTGTGCGGCCGCCACTGGCTCCCCGCCCAACCACCGGTCCCGCCCGTGATCGCGCTGCCGGCGCTGTCGCGGAGCGCGAGCGTCACCGAGTCGGGGATGCGCGTGTCCGGCGTGGTCACGTCGGCCCGGACCACCGGCCGCGGGTGCGCGTGCTGGCTGTTGTACAGCAAGACCGGCGCGCGCACCTTGTTGTAGGTGCGGAGCGAGGGAAACGTCCAGACGGACCGGAGCGCGCCGCATTCGGCGGCCACCCCGCGCGCGAAGCTCACGGTCACGCACTGGTCCGGCTCCACCGACTCGCCAGGGTTCTGCTGGCTCACCTGGACCAGGGAGTCGGTGCGAGTCACGCGGAGCTCGACCGTGCCGCTGTCGCGGCGCGTGGCGTCCGTCGTCTGCCAAAACTTGAGAACGGCAGAAGCCGCTGCGTTCACCGCGCCCGTCGTCGTGTACGCCACGGCCAGCGTGGTCTGCGCGCCCGCGGCCAGCGCCACGGTGCCCGTCGAGAGGTTGCACGCCCCGCTGATCGCCGCCCCACTGCAGGTCACGGTCCACGTCCACCCGGTGCTGTCCGCCCCCGCGTTCCGGAGCACGAAGCGCGCGGTGTCCGCTTGGCCCGAGTCCACCAGGTGCCGCTGTAGGTGGGGGCTTACCTGGGCCACGTACAGCCCGGTGCTGGGCGGCACGTTCACCGTCGCGTTCAGCGTGCCCGTCACCGGCGTGAAGCCGTCGTCCGCCGTGAAGGTCGCCGTGCCGCTGCCGGCGGTCGCCGCCGACACCCACGTCAGGTAGACCGACTTGGACGAATTCTTGGGGATGTACACGCTGCCAGGCGCGCTACAGGTCGTGACCTTGCCCGTACAGACGTATGAGAGCACGTACGTCGTGTTCTCGATCGCGCTCTTGTTCTGGATCGTGAACTGCGTGCGGATCGTCCGATTGGTCGTGGCCGTGACCGACGTGGTGCAGGGATTGATCGCCGCCCCACTGCAGGTCACGGTCCACGTCCACC
>JANLSF010000074.1:0-9454 GCA_031362285.1 Gemmatimonadota bacterium
GGAGTGCCTGTGTCTCCGGAGAGCGCCATCGAGATGGCGGCGACATCCTTCGGATCTCGCATCTCTGAGACGCCCGTGATCGAGCAGGCAGAGCCACCTCAGCTGCCTAAACTTTCGCGTTGGCGGCTTCGCCTCGAACGGTCCGTTGAGGTGTCGACGCCTGTAGATCGAACCGCGTTCGAGACACGCGAGGTGCTGGTGGGGCCGGACCGAGTGCTCGGTGAAACGCACCTGTTGACCGTACTATCGAACAGCTACTCCCGCACAGGTACCGGAATCGACGGCAAGGGTCAACCTGCGACGCTCACACGAGTTCGCCCCCTGCGGCGCCAGTCTCAGCTGGGAGGTGCACAGTGAGAGTTCGGCCTCAAGCAACACGGAGCCTCGTGTCCGCGCGACTCGTTGTCGTCGCTTGCGTGTCCTTCCTTTCAGCATGCAGTTCCGGAACTCCGGCACGTCAATGCGTGGTCTACACCCCAAACTCAACATGGCAGTCGATTGGGTTCAAGGTATTTCTGTCGGAACCGCGCCGCTGCCCGTACGTCGTGCGAGCGGCCGGAGACTCGGCGCAGTACGCGATTGAAGTGCGCGGACCGGCGCTGTATGGTGGGTCTGGCGCGCCTTTTGGGGCGAGCGGGAAGCTCAAGATCCTGAATGCTCTCGGGCAACCAGCGAGTCGAGAAAATCAACAATTCTATGCTCAACTTCCCTTCAACCCCGATTCTGGGTTCATCCAGTGGACTGACAAGTTCGCTGCTGGTGTCAGCGGAGCAAATGGGGCAATGCCGCGCGACAGCGTCAACATGACCCTTTTCTCGTGGTTCGTCGCGCAGAACTCGATCGCTGCAATGGTTCTGCCTGGCAGGCTCGATAGTGCTTTGGCGCAGTCGCTGTCTGGCCCCGCAACGGTCGGTCCGGGCACGACAGGCTCATGGTCAGTCTCCGTGCCAGGGGACACCATCTCCTACGCCTACGCGTGGAAGATCGATGGACAACTGGTCGGCGGGGCCGCAGGGAACATCCTCGGGACAAGCTGGCAGACCGTGGGTTCGCACGTACTGAGCGTCACCACCACGCGCTCCGACTATTCCACGACCGTCTCGACAAAGACGGTGGGCGTGGTCTTCAGTTCCTCGATCGCCGGGAAGAGCACGACGAAGCGTCCCTGCGACCTGGTCTACACCTCAAGCGTCACCGGTGGAGTTGGGTCACTTACTCGCGTGTGGAAGCTCGACGGGACGACCATCCAGTCGGGTGGTTCGTCACTCGCCTTGACGGTCGATTGGCTCGGGACAAAGACGCTCAGTACGCAGATCACCGACGGCGTAGGCAACGTCTCGAACGCGACATTCGGCATCACCGGTACGTCCACGGGCCAGTGCGCGCTGTAGAGTTTCTCCCCAAAGTGCGACCGGTCCCCGAGCACGGGAGATCGGTTTGGCGGGCCATGCGTGCGTCAGGAGCGCGCATGGCCTTGCCATGGCTCGCGTTCGGCGTGGCGTGCAGTGACGCCCCGACGGAGGCTGCCGCCTCGGACCCACGGGTGCGGCCCGAATGGGTAACGGGTGCGGCAGCCCTCGCGCTGGGCACGGACGGTCGTTTCGTCTATCCGGCGCCGACGCCAACGCGGCTTCCGCTTGAACGCGCGGACTCTGTAGCGCGTGCCGTCCTCTCGTTTCTGGTAGCGGTCTACGGTGACGTCGATGTGGCCGGGCCGCTGGCGGAGCGGCGCGGTGGCCCCGTGCATCTCGCGAGCCTTCAGCCGTGCCGACGTCGGTTCCTCTCACAGGCCAGCGTAGCCACCGATACGGTCGTGCTGCCGCTCTCCGCTCAGCGCTTCATCGGAGCGCAGCTGCTCGTCTCGGTGTGCAACCCAGCTAGCACACCGGAACTCTTGATCGGTGTTCCGGACGTCACGCCATCATTGACCATCGCAAACGGCTCGTTTGCGGGTAACTGGAGTGGCAATGGCGAGTTCAGTTACTTGCCCTTAGTGCTCGGAGCGGCACAGGACGGTTTGTTTCTCTCCCCCGAAGCCGCCGTCGCGATGATTGCCAGGACTAGCGGCATGTCGGTACGCGAGATACCGGCACCCGTGCAGTCTTACAGCCGTGCGGCAACTCGAGCCGCGCCACAGGTCGCGGCCTGCCCACTCTGGCGCGTGATCCTCACACGCCCAGTCCGGGTGGTGTCGCAGTTCCGGACCATCGTGTCAGACACGGTGTACGTCGGCCGCGTAGATCCGTGCGCGCTCGGCGCCATCGCCCTGTTCACCCCATCTCAAACGCAGCCCGCCTCGCTCTTCGCCCTCTTCGCGAGGGACAGCGGAACGACGACTACGTTCGACAGCGTGGCAGTTCGCGTGACACAACCGTTACGGTTCGATGTCGTGTCCGATTTCTATTTGACAACGCCAGACTGACGTCGTCGACGAAGTGTGCCCAGCCAACGCGAGACCCGGTGGCCACCGCACGCCGATGAGCGAGCACGGGAGTGCCTACCCCTTCTTCGTCCCCACGCGGTACAACGGCAACGCGATGAACGCCGCGAAGCAGAGCACGCCGACGAGCGCGCTCTCGCCGACCGCCCCGACCGCCTTCTGCATGTTGAACACCGAGTCCCACCCCTTCACGGCCACGGCGGTGAGCAGCACCCCGGTGATCGCGCCGCCGGCGATCAAGCCCGACGAGAAGAGCACGCCGGGGCCCGAGTCGGCGTTCGCGTCGCCCTCCGCACCATGTGCCCCATTCTTCCGGTCCACGAGCCAGCGCAGGCAGCCGCCCATGAACATCGTTGCGCTGGTCGAGATCGGCAGGTAGACGCCCACCGCCACCGGGAGTGAACTGATGCCGAGAATCTCCATGGCCACGGTGAGGAACGCGCCAATGAGGATGAGCCCCCACGGCAACTTCTGCGTCAGGATGCCGTCCACCACGAGCGCCATGATCTGCGACTTGGGGCTGTCCAGCTTGTCCACTTCCTTTCCGTCGGCGCCAATGCGCTCGCGGCCGCCGATGCCGGGATCCACGAGGTATTTGATCGTGCCGGCGTCGTCCACGAGGTAGCGACCCGCCGGTGCGTCACCGGTCGGCTCGTACAGGTGGCCCACGCGATACGTCTTGCCGTCGGCGCCGGGACGCGTGGCCTGGTCGATGGCCGCCGCGGCAATGGTCACCCCCGGATAGTCGCGGACGACGATGGTCGTCTTGGCCTCGTTCAGGAAGGTGATGATGCCGCCGATCACCAGGGCGCTCGTGGTGACACCCGCCAGCAGGCCGATCTGCTGCCGCGCCGGCGTGGCGCCCACGAGGTAGCCGGTCTTGAGGTCCTGGCTCGTGGCGGCCGCGACCGCTGCCGCCACGCACACCACGCCGCCGATCGACAGTGCCAACGCGCGATGCTCCGGCTTGGTCCACCCCGCGGCGTAGAACAGGAGCGCCGTCAGCAGCACGGTGGCCACGGTCATGCCACTGATCGGGTTGGCCGAGGCGCCGATCTGCCCCGCCACCCGGCTCGAGACGGTCACGAACAGGAAGGCGAAGAAGAGCGCCAGCAGCGCGCCCACGAAGTTGATGTGGATCTGCGGCAGCGCGATCATCGCGATCACGCACACGAGGATGCCGCCCAGCACGAGGCTCATGGGGAGATCGCGCGCGGTTCTTGGCGTCGCGTCGTCGCCCGCGCCGGCGCCACGAAAGCCGGCGAAGCCACGCGAGAGCGCGCTCACGATCGTCGGCAGGGCGCGCACGAGCGAGATGAGCCCCGCGGTCGTCACCGCGCCGGCGCCGATGTAGAACACGTAGGCGCCGCGCACCTCGCCCGGGGTCATGTCGGCAATGCGCTTGGCCGCGAACAACGGCTCCGCCAACGCCGAACCGAACAGCTTGATCACCGGGATCAGCACGAAGTAGCTCAGCATGCCGCCCGCGAACAGGTACCCCGCGATCTTCGGGCCCACGATGTAGCCCACCCCCGCCAACTCCGGGCTCACCTCGGCCGAGATCTGCCCGAACAGCTCCGGCTTGCCGCTCGGCGCCATGCGCTGGAAGATCCTGGTCGGCACCTCGGCCCACAGATGCACGCCGCCGTTCAGGAACTTGTACAGCACCCCGAGCCCGAAGCCGCTGAACACGGTCTTCGCCTGCGTCCCTGCCGTTTCGCCCACGATCAGCACCTCGGCGCACGCCGTGCCCTCGGGGTACTTGAGCTCCCGGTGCTCCTTCACGATCAGCGACTGGCGGAGCGGGATCATCAGCAGCACGCCGAGCAGGCCACCCACCATGCCCACGGCCGCCACGTTCCAGTAGGGCAGTTCGTAGCCGAGCAGCAGCAGCGCCGGCAGGGTGAACGCGATCCCGGCCGCGATCGACTCGCCCGCCGAGCCGGTGGTCTGCACGATGTTGTTGCGCAGGATCTGCGGGCCCGTGGCGCCCATGGCCTTCTGCGCCCACTTGAAGATCGTGATCGACAGGACCGCGATCGGGATGGAGGCGCTTACCGTGAGCGACACCTTGAGCGCGAGGTAGACGCTCGAGGCGGCGAAGAGGATGCCGAGCACGACTCCCAGCACCACCGCCCCGACGGTCAGCTCGATCGGCGACTCGTCGGCGGGAATGAACGGCTGGTGCGTGTCCTCCACTTCGTCGATGCGGTTGGACTGCCGCGGCGTGTAGCGGATCTGCTGCGTCGAGCGCGTGGACATGCTGGCGAGGGCTCGCGTGGGGTCAGGGAATCGGACGGTCGGGTACGAGGTACCGCTTGAACCATCCCTGCATCTCGTTCCACCAGAGCTGCTGGTTCTGCGGCTTGCCGATCCAGTGCCCCTCGTCGGGGAAGACCACCATGCGGCTCGGCACCCCTTGGCGCTGCAGCGCGGTGAAGAGGCCGAGCCCCTCGCCGATCGGCACGCGATAGTCGAGCTCGCCATGCAGCACCAGCGTCGGAGTCTTGAAGCGGCCGGCGGCGAGGTGCGGCGACCACTTCCGGTACTGCTCGTTCATCGCCTTCGCGTTCCACCAGGGGCCGCCGAATTCCCACTCGGTGAACCACTGTTCCTCGGTGGCGCCGGCCATGGCCTCGAGGTTGAACACGCCGGCGTGCGTGGCGAGGGCCTTGAACCGCGTCGAGTGTCCGGCGATCCAGTTGGTCATGTAGCCGCCGTAGGACCCGCCCGTCGCGCCGAGGCGCGCGGTGTCGATCCACGGATTGCGCGCGATCGCCGCGTCGAGCCCGTTCATGAGGTCGGTGTATACCTTCCCCGCCCAGTCGCGCGAAATGCCGTCGGTGAACCTCTGCCCGTAGCCCGTGGAGCCGCGCGGGTTGATGATGACCAGCCCCGCTCCCGTGGCGCCGAAGAGCTGGAAGTTCCACCGCCCATGCCACTGGTCGAACCAGGCGCCCTGCGGGCCGCCGTGAATGAGCAGGATCGCCGGGTACTTCCGGCCGGCCTGCCACCCGCTGGGCTTCAAGACCCAGCCGAACACCGAGTCACCGCCGCCGCCCTTGAAGCCGAACGGTTCGAGGGCGGGGAGGTCGATCCCGGCCAACCGCACGGCGTTGCGCTGCGTGACTGCGCGGGCGTTGCGCATCGACGCGCCATCGAGCGTGCCCGTCCAGACCTCGGCCGGGTGGCGCACGTCGTCGTGGGCCCACGCGAGGGTGCCGCCGGCACCGATCGATGGCGCCACGTTGTGCCCGTCGCTCACGACGGGCGCCGGCCTGGACGGGGCGCCATCGGCGGAGAGCGTGACCACGAACAACGCGGAGCGGCCGCGGTCCTGCGCCTGCAGCACCAGCGATCGGCTGTCTGCCGACACCAGCACCGCGTCGACGCTGCGGTCCCACCCGGTGAGCAGCTCGGTGCTCGCGCCACTCTTGCGATCGAGGCGCATGAGGCGCCAGCGGTCGGCCTCGAAGCCGGCGCGCGCCTGCGAGGTGTAGAGCAGCCAACGGCCATCGGGGGTGTATACCGGGTTCTGGTCGGCGCCCTTGTTGGCGGCCGTGCGCACGGTGGCGGCGCCACCGGCGCTCGGCACCGTGTACACGTTCACGTCGGTGGTCCACGCCTGGTCGCGCGTGGCCAGCTTGGCGGTGTAGGCCAGCTCGCGTCCGTTGGGCGCCCAGGCGTACCCTTCGCTGCCGCCGAAGGGGCCGGGCGGCACGTCGTACGTGGCGCCGGTGGTGAGATCGAGCAGCCCGGACCCGTCGGCGCTCACCACGAACAGGTGCGACCGCGTGCCGGTGTCCCACTCGTTCCAGTGGCGATACATGAGCGCATCGGTCACGTGCGCCTTCACCTTCGACGCCTCGGCCTTCGCGGCCCGATCGGCATTGCAGGGCTCGCCCGGGCACTCCGGGTAGACCGCCGACGTGAAGGCGAGCTGGTCGCTCGTCGGCGACCAGACGGGGCCGGTGGCGCCGCCGGTCAGGCGGGTCACCTGCCGACGACCAGTGCCATCGGCCATGGCCACCCAGAGCTGGCCGCGAGCGACGTAGGCCACCATCCGCCCGTCAGGCGACCAGCGCGCTTCGGTGGCGCGCGTGCTGTCGTCGGGGAAGGCGCGGGCCTCGCCGCCGGCGACCGGCTGCACGTACGTCGTCGCCACGCGACGGTTGCCGGCCAGGTCGGTCACGCGCACGGCATACAGCACGAAGCGGCCGTCGGGCGAGATTGCCGGGTCGCTCACCTGCTCCACGCCGGCGGCGTCGGCAAAGGTGAGGGGACGGCCCTGCTGGCCCATGGCGGGACCGGCGAGGAGCGCCCCCGCCAGGAGTGCGGCGCCCGCGCGGCTCACGGCTGCACCCGGCCAGGTCCGCACGTTGCGTCCATGGGCGGCTGCGCGGTGGAGAGCATGGCCGGGCCCTGCTTCATGAGCGCCTCGATCTCGGCCATCTCCCGCGGCGCACGCGAGATCCACTCCGTCCCCTTCGCCGTCACGAGGTAGTCGTCCTCGATGCGCACGCCGATGTTCCTGTACTTCTCGTGGGCACCGCGGATGGCCGCGATCAGCGCCGTGTTCCCCGGCGCGCTGGCCAGGATCTCCAGCGTGTTCTCCCGGACGTAGATCCCCGGCTCGATCGTGAAGGCGCTCCCCACCGCGAGCGTCCCGCCATTGAAGTAGTACTGGTCGGGGTCATGCACTTCGAGCCCGATGCCGTGGCCGAGCCCGTGCATGTAATAGAGGGACAGTTGCGAGCACTTCTTCGTCGCGGTGTTGCCGCACTCGTACGTGCCGTCGGGCGCGGTCATGAGTCCCACGCGCGCGAGGCCGGCCGCGAGCACCGTGCTCGCCGCCTGGCTCATGCCGCGCGCCGACGCGCCCGGCAGCGCGACCGCCTCGGCGGCGGCCTGCGCATCACGGACGATCTGATAGATGTCGCGCTGGGCCGGCGAGAAGGTGCCGTTCACCGGCACCGTGCGCGTGACGTCGGCGGCGTACCCCTTGAACGAGGCGCCGATGTCCATCACGACCACCTCACCGGCCAGCATGCGGCGGTCATTGGCCCCGTAGTGCAGCGTGGTGGAGTTCGGGCCCGAGCCCACGATGGTGCCGAACGACGGCCGGTCGGCCCCATTGCGCCGGAAGGTGTACTCGATCAGCCCCTGGATCTCGAACTCGTTGGCGTCGGGACGGACGGCGCGCATGGCGAGATTGTGCGCGTCCACGGTCACGTCCACGGCGCGCCGGATGCAGGCCAATTCGGCCTCCGTCTTGGTGCCGCGCAACCGCTGGACGGCCGGGCTCGCGTCCGTGATGGTGACGGAGCCATTCCTCTTCCGGACATCGCTGCCCATCGCCTCGTCGCCGAGCGTGAAGGCGGTCTTGGCGAGCGGTGCGAGCGAATCGAGCACCTTGCCGAAGTCGGCGAGGGCGCGCCCCTGCATCCCCGTGAGCTGCCCCGCCTTGGGGGGCCCCAGGCGTGCGCCCGTCCACACCTCGCGAGCCGCTATTCTTTCGGCCGTGAAGATGAACTGGGCGGTGACGCCGTTCTGCCGGAACACGATGGCCTTCGCGCCCGGCTCATGGATGCCGGTGAGATAGTCGAAGTCGGGCGACTGCCAGAAGGAGAGGTAGTCCTCCTTTGGCTCGGCGGCGCCGTCGACAACGAGCAGGCCATCGCCGAGGGAGGCCATGAGGCGCTCGCGCCGGGCGGCGTATTCCGAGGCCACGGGCTGGGCGAGGGCGGGGCGCGGCGCGCTGATGGCGGCCAGCGCGAACAGGGCAGCGAACCGGAGGAGCGTGGGCACGGGCGGCAGTGGGCAGGGTCGGGAATTCCCGGCGCGGTAGCTCCGCCCGGGTCGGCACGGCTAAGGTACCCCCCAACCGACCGGACGGGCAGAAGGGGCGACCCCACCGGCGCCTCGCTCAACGGCCGTCCCCGCGATAGCGTAGGTGCCGTAGCGCTGGTCCGGTCAGTCGTCGCGCGCCCAACTCCAAGCCCCCGCCGCATGTCCTTCGTCCGTTTGCTCTCGCGTGCCGCCTTCGTGGCCTTCGTGGCGAGCGCCGCCGTCGCGCGCGCCCAGCAGGTGCCCACGCCGAAGCAGTTCTTCGGCCACGACATCGGCGCCGACTACCAGCTGCCGAACTACACGAAGTTCATCGCCTTCTGGCAGGCACTCGCCGCCTCCCCCCGCGCCAAGCTCGACACGATCGGGCTCACCGCCGAGGGACGTCCGCAGCTCATGCTCACGGTGACCAGCCCCGAGAACCAGCGGAAGCTCGCCCGCTACAAGGACATCTCGAAGAAGCTGGCCCGCGCCGAGGGGCTCACCGACGCCGAGGCGAAGGCGCTGGCGGCCGAGGGGAAAGTGGTGATGTGGATCGACGGCGGGTTGCACGCCACCGAGGTGCTGGGAGCGCAGCAGTTGCTCGAGACGAGCTGGCAGTTCGTCTCCATGGACGATCCCGAGACGATGCGGATCCTGAACGACGTCATCATCCTCTTCGTGCACGCCAACCCGGACGGGATGGAGCTCGTGTCCAACTGGTACATGCAGGAGCAGGATCCCAGGAAGCGGAATACGACCATCCCGCGCCTCTACCAGAAATACATCGGGCACGACAACAACCGCGACTTCTTCATCGCGAACCAGAACGAAAGCATCAACATGAACCGCCAGCTCTACCTGGAGTGGTTCCCGCAGATCATGTACAACCATCACCAGACCGGCCCGGCCGGCACGGTGATGTTCGCGCCGCCGTTCCGCGATCCGTTCAACTACAATCTCGACCCGCTCGTGCCGATGCAGCTCGATCTCGTGGGCGCGGCGATGCACTCGCGGTTCGAGTCGGAGGGGAAGCCGGGCGTCACGATGCGGACGGGCGCGACATACCGCACGTGGTGGAACGGGGGTCTCCGCACGACGCCCTACTTCCACAACATGATCGGGCTCCTCACCGAGACGATCGGGAATCCGACGCCCCAGACGATTCCGTTCATTCCAGAGCAGCAG
>JANLSF010000094.1:0-4568 GCA_031362285.1 Gemmatimonadota bacterium
GGACATGTGGGTCGCCGCACTCGGGCTCGTGGCGCTCGCATGTCGCGCGCGGTACGGATTGAACCACGCATGCAGTTCGAGGCCGCGCGCATGGGCCTCTGCCACCGCGAAGGCGAGCGGATCGTAGTACGGCTCGGGCGCCCGCCCTTCGAGCCCGGTGAGATAGGCCGACCAGGGCTCGAGCCGCGATGCGTACAGCGCGTCGCCCGCGGGCCGCACCTGGAGGATGATGGCATTGAGGTTGAGCGCCCGCGCGCGGTCGAGGATCGCGACCAGTTCGGCCTGCTGCTCGAACGACGACAGACCCGGCGCACTGGGCCAGTCGATGTTGGCCACCGAAGCCACCCACACCCCGCGGAACTCGCGCGCGATGGCGGGCGGCGAGAGCGCCGGCGACGCCGCCTGACCGGACGCGGCCAGCGACGTGATGAGCAGTATGACAGCAGGCGCGACGACGGTGCCGGCGAGGCGGCGCATGAACGTGAGGCGGAGGTGGACGAGCGCGTGCCGAGCGTTCGAGCGCGCGGAAAGTTACGGCACGGCAGGCCCCACCGTGGCGGTCGCCGCACGCGTGGCGCGCGCCACGGCCGCGATGCGCTCCGTCAGCCGCGCCAGCTCGGTGGCGGCGCGCGTCCAATCGCCCGCGTCGAGGGCCTCCCGCACCCCCGGCAGCTCCATGGCCGCGTACGTGAACCTGGGCGCGTACAGGACGTGCCTGAACCACGGGCGCCCCGGGATTCCGCCCTCGAGCAGCCAGTGCGCCTCGATGGTGCGCAAGGCCTCGTTCATGGCGGCCAGGCCGGTGGTGCCCGCGCTGCCGGCCGACGCGGCCTTCATGCGCGCCTCGAGGGAATCGGCGGCGACGCGCCAGGCGGCCTGCGCTGCCAGCGCCGGTCGCACGTCCAGCTTCGATGGGACGCCGGGGATCGTGGCGAGTTCGTCGAGAAACCGCCCCACCAGCGTGGCCAGCCGCGGGACGTCGTACGGCAGCACGTCGGCGTTGGCGAGGCGAAGCGCCATGCGCCCCCACACGTCGGCCATTGTCGTCATGTAGCGGTAGCCCGGGTCGCCGAAGTGCTCCATCCAGTAGGCGTTGTCGTACTGCGAGTGATACACGCCGTACGGCCCCCCGAACGACAGGTCGACGATCGGGATGCCGAGGTGGTTGAGGAACACGGTGTAGTCGGAGCCGCTGCCGAGCTTGTTGGTCACGAGCGCCGACGTGTCGATCGGCACGCCGCGCCGGGTCGCGCGGCCCGGGGCGCTCCACGCGGCCAGCAGGCTCCCGCCCGTGGCGGGATCTGCCACGTCGCGCGCCGTCTCCACCACGAGCGGATTGAGCGTCGCCACCGCGCTGGCCTCGAAGTTCGGCCCGCTCGTGGAGCCGTCCACGTTGAGGTAGGCCACCGCCCCCGCCGAAAGCTCGCGCGCGAACTGCTCCCCCCACTCGGTGCTCCCCGTCAGGTGCCACTCCTCGGCGTCCCAGTTGCCCATCACGATCGAGCGCCGCGGGCGATGGCCCTCCTGCACGAGCCGGCCGAGGGCCCGCGCCAGTTCCATCTGCGTCGCGGTGCCGCTCGCGGGATCCACGGCGCCGTAGACCCAGGCGTCGCGATGGTTGCCGAGCACCACGGTCTTGTCGGGTTCCTCGCTCCCGCGGATGCGCGCCTCCACCACCCAGATGGCGCGCGTCTTGTTGTCCATCTGCACGTTGACGCGCGCCGTGGCCCCCGTCCCCAGCCGATAGGTGAACGGGAGCGCGCCCTGCCACTCGGCCGGCGCCACGGGGCCCCGGAGCGCGCGCAGCATGGGGGCCGCGTCGGCGGCCGAGATCGGCACCGCGATCACCTTGGGCACGGCCGGCGAGGCCTCGGCGCTGATGCGCGGCACGCCGGGGATGGACGGCGTGCCTGGCGTGAGCGGATCGCCGGGAATGATGAAGTCGTACGAGATCGCGCCACGCTGGATGTGCGTCTCCGGGCCCCACGGCCCCTCCGGGAAGGTGAGCCCGCGGCGATAGCCATCGTCCTGCGGATCGGAGTAGATGAGCATCGCCTTCACCCCGCGCCGCTCGGCCGTGAGCGCCTTGAAGCCGCGGTAGCTGTACGGATTCGAGTAGCGCACGATGGCGATCTTGCCCCTGACCGAAATCCCCCGTGCCTCGAGCAGGTCATAGTCGGCCGGGTTGCCGCTGTTGGCGTAGATCACCTCACCGGACACGTCGCCCGACGCCGACATGCCGAGGTAGGTGAGCGCACGTCCCGTGCACGCCTTGGCATCCTGCGGGTAGCATCGTTCGGTGAGCGTCGCCTCGTGGGTGGTCGGCGCGGTCATGCGCACGCGCACCGTGGTCGGCCACGGCAGCAACACGTCGTAGCGACGGAGGGCCACCTCGTCCCATCCCCACGCCTTGAACCGCGCGGCGACGCTGTCGGCCAGCAGCTTGTTGCGCGCCGAACCGGCGGGATGCGGCGCGTCGGTCATGAGGCGGAACCACCGCTTGGTGGAGTCGCGGTCCAGCAGCGAGGCCAGGCGCTGCTCCACGCGGTGCTCCGCCGCGGCACGATCCGGTGCGAAACCACGAATGGGCGGCGTGCCCTGGGCCACGAGCAGGCGCGGAACTCCCACGCCCACCAGCAGCCATGTCATGTGTTGCCTCATGCGGACCTCTCCGGTATCGGGATACGATGCGGCCGCGCGCGCGACAGCGCAACGCGACCGTTGAACTCGCATTGCCGAAGGTCGGGGCAGGCCGTATGGTCACCCATGCACCTGACCCATGCCGGCCGCGTCCTGCTCGTCGCCCTCGCGCTGGCGCCAGCCCGCGCGATGCCGATCGCCGCACAGAAGTCGACGCTGCTCACCAACGGACGCGTGCTCCAACTCGATGCACGGGGTCACATCTACTCCTCCGTGCTGATCGCCGGCGGCCGCGTCGTCGCGTTCGACGACGCCGCCATCGCGCGGCGCGGCGGGGCTGAGGTCGTCGACCTGCGCGGCGCCACCGTGATGCCCGCGCTCACCGATCATCACGTGCACCTGTTCAACGTCGGGCTCTGGCTGCTCAATGACGCCGAGCACGAGCGCCTCTTCCTCGACCTGAGCGGCGTCACTTCGCTCGAGATGCTGCTCCGTCGCGTGCGCGACCGCGCGGCCACTGCCCAGGATTCCGCGTGGGTCGTCGGTGCGGGATGGAATCAGGCCATGTGGGGCGAGGCGGCCATGCCCGATGCGCTCTTCCTCGCGTACGTCGCCGCCGACCATCCCGTCTTCCTCGCGCGGTCCGACGGACATGCCGGGTGGACCAATGCCGTCGGGCTCCGGCGTGCCCGGATCGCCGGGCATCGGAACGGAATCCTGCTCGAAGACGCGAGCGAAGCGCTGCTGGCGGCGCTGCCGTCCGTGTCGGACGCGGACGTGCGGCGCGCGTTTCGCCTGGGCGCCGAGGCCCTCGCGGCGCGCGGCGTGGCCGAAGTGTACGACGCCGGTGCGCTGGCATTTCCGGGCGTGGTGGCGCTCGGGGCCAACCACGCGCGCCTGCTCGCGCTCCTGCGCGCCGAAGACGCCGCGGCACCGCTTCCGCTTCGCGTGAACCTGATGGTGCCGGCGCCCGGCGTGCTTGCCGACTCGCTGCTGGATGGACCGCACCAGTGGACGCTGTCCCCGCGACTGCGCATCACGCACCTCAAGCTGTTTGCCGATGGCGCCCTTGGCAGCCGCGGCGCGGCCCTGACGCATCCGTATGCCGACGACGCCGGAACGAGCGGTGTTGCCCGCCTCACCACGCCCGAGATCACCGCACTCGCCCTCCGCGCGATCGATGCGGGCCTCGGCGTCGCCACCCACGCCATTGGCGACGAAGCGGTGCGCCGCACGCTCGACGCGTACGAGGCGGTGATCGCGGCGCGGCCGCGCCTCGTGTCGACGCGCCTGCGCATCGAGCACTTCTCGTACGCGCGCGAGGAGGACCTGCTGCGCGCCGCACGACTCGGCGTGCTGCTCTCCATCCAGTCGGGCTTCAACGCGTCGGCCGACGAGGGCACACCCCTCGGCACGCTGCGCGTGGGCGCGGCCAACGAGCCGCGCGTGTACGCCTGGAACCGCCTCGCGCAGCTGGGCGCGCAACTCGCCGATGGCTCGGACTACTTCGCGCGACCGCTGGAGCCGCTGGCGGGACTGCAGGCCGCGCTCACGCGCCGTCATGCCATCGGCGCCGATCGCCCCGACAGCGTGGCGCGCCCCTTGGCCCTCTGGATGCAGGTCGGGCGTCGCCGGGGTGACGGGACGGTCGACAACGTGCAGCTCCGCGCCGGAGGCCCCGCCGACCTCGTGGTGCTCAGTGACGATCCGCTGCGCGTGCTGCCCGGGTTGCTCGCTCGCGTGCAGGTGCTGCGCACGTACAACGCCGGGCGGCTGGTGTTCGCGAACAAGGAGGCGCGCGAGGCTCCCGTGGTGCGGGACACGCGCGACGCGGACGACGTGCGCCGGCTCCCGCAGTTGATGCGACTGAAGGCAACTGTGGCGGCTGCCCCCTTCCAGCCGCCGCTGCCATTGCCGCCGGACGCGCC
>JANLSF010000128.1:0-1655 GCA_031362285.1 Gemmatimonadota bacterium
GGGCGCACTCGGCATCGGCCATAGTCGCGAGCGTGATGGACGGATCGACACCGTCGGCGGGGGCGGCGACATCGGTGGGTGCACGCACCCGGGACTCGCCGCGCGCCCACGCGCGCTCGTTGAGCTCGGTGCCGGTCATGAGCGCGTCCACCGGGACCGCCACGAAGCAGCTGGCGCCATCCGGCGAGCGTCGCCATGCGGTGGCCACGGCCCAGCCGAGCGGCTGCGCCAGCGCCGTCACGGCGCTGCGCCAGGCGGCGATGAAGGCGTCGGCGCGCGCCAGGTCGTCCGGCGCAAACACCACGTCGATCACCGCGCCGGGCTCGTCGCTGAACCGGTTGGGCCCCATGAGCCGGCGCGAGTCGCGGATCGCCGGCGAGGCGAACTCGTTCACCGCGTCCGACGCGACGGGCGTGACGTCGGCCACCGGACTCGTCACCCTCAGTCGTCCACGGCCCGGGCGAGCAGCACGCCGCGCTCATCGCGGATCAGGCTCGCATCGCTCGCCAGGTCGCGGGCCGCGTGCACCGGCTCCACCGTGACCGGCGGCGTCGCCGGGACCAGCGCGGGCGCGGCGCGCTCGTCGTCGTCGGCCGGCGCCATGTCCGTCACCAGCGCGCGAGGCACGGTGCGCGCGTCGTGCACCACCTGGGCCTGTGGCGCCACGTCCACCGCGCGCGGCGGCGGCGACCCGGCCGGGCGGAAGTTCACGATCTGCTTCCAGCCGCGCGCGAGGGCATCGGCGAAGACGAGCACCAGGTCGCCTGGCTGGGCCATGCGCAAGGCGGCGTCGATCGCCTGCTGCTCGTCCACGATCATCGAGATCCGCGCCTCCGCCACGCCGTGCGAGCGGAGCGCGGCGACGAGCATCTTCGGCACCTCGTCCTCGCCGCGGCCGCGCAGCGGATCGTCGCGCCGGCAGATGTAGTGATCAAAGGCACCGCGCGCGGCCACTTCGGCGATCGCCCGGATGTCCTCGTCGCGCCGGTCGCCCGGCGCCGACAGCACCACCAGCCGCCGCCCCTTCACGTCGAGGCGGTTGGCGAGCTCGCACAGCTCGTTGATCGCGTGCGCATTGTGGCCGTAGTCGAACAGCACGCGGAACGGGTGCTGGTCGTACACGTTGAGGCGCCCCGGCGCCTGGAAGAAGCTCGAGTCGAAGGTGCGGAGCCCGTGCCGGATGTCCTCGAGGCGCACCCCCATGGAGAAGGCCATGGCGGCGGCGAACATCGCGTTCTGCACGTTGTGCAGCGCCTTGCCTTCGAGCGTGGCCGGAATCAGGTGCGTCCACAGCAGGGGGATGTGCGCCCCCTTGTCGTAGATCGTGATCATCTCGCCGTTGACGCCCTGCTCGAGCGCAATCGCGCGCCCACCCGCGCGGATGTGCTCGCGCACGAGCACGTGACCCGGATCCATCGTCACGTAGCACACGTGCCGGGCGTCGGTGTACGCCGCCATGCGCAGCGTGAGCGGATCGTCGGCGTTGAGCACCGCCGTGTCGCGCGCGATCTCGACGACGGTGCGCTTGACCTCCGCCAACTGTTCGACCGTGTCGATCCCCTTCTGCCCCAGATGATCGGGCTGGACGTTGAGGACCGCGGCCACGTCCACATGCCGTGTGGCCATGCCGGCGCGCAGCAGCCCGCCACGCGCCG
>JANLSF010000145.1:0-6673 GCA_031362285.1 Gemmatimonadota bacterium
CGATGGCCTCGCCTTCTTCGACGCGATCGCGCCGATCCTGAGCCGCGAGTCGCTCGACGACGCGATCGTCTTTCGCGCCTCGCGGTGGGGCAAGGAGACGATGGAGGGCGCCGGCGACGAGGGCGCGTACCTCAACTGCCCGTTCAGCAAGGACGAGTACGAGGCCTTCATCGCGGCGCTCTCCGGCGCGGACCAGCACCAGGGCAAGGCGTTCGACGAGGTGCCGTACTTCGAGGGGTGCATGCCCATCGAGGAGATGGCGCGGCGCGGCCCGGAGACGCTGCGGTTCGGCCCGCTGCGGCCGGTCGGCCTCGTCGATCCGCGGACCGGGCGCCGCCCGTGGGCGGTGGTCCAGTTGCGGATGGAGGACCGCGCCGGGCGCATGTGGAACATCGTCGGGTGCCAGACACGGCTCCGGATTCCCGAACAGCAGCGCGTCTTCCGGATGATCCCGGGCCTCGCCAACGCGGAGTTCCTGCGGTTTGGCGCGATCCACCGGAACGCCTACGTGAATGCGCCCGCCGCGCTCACCGCGCACGGATCGCTCAAGGATGACCCGGCCGTCATCCTGGCCGGGCAGATGACCGGGGTGGAGGGGTACAGCGAGAGCACCGCCAGCGGACTGCTCGCCGCGATCAACCTCGACCGGATCGTGCGCGGGCTCGCCGCCGTGGTGCCACCACCCACGACCATGATGGGCGCGCTCGGGCGCTACCTCCGCGAGGCGGACCCGAGGCACTTCCAGCCGATGAACGCGAACGCCGGGCTGCTCGAGGCGCTCGTCCTTCCGCCGCGCGACAAGGACGCCCGCAAGCTGGCATACGCGGAGCGGGCACTGGCCGACCTGGCCGTCTGGCGTGACAGCGCGATCGGCGCCGTCCCGGCGCTCGCGCCGGCGTGAGCCCCCGCCGGGCGGCGACCACGGCGCGTCCTCCGGTGCCGGACGAGGCGCGCGTCGCGCGACCCGAGGCCGTGGCCGACTTCCTCGCCTACCTCGAGAAGGAGCGCGACCTCTCGTCGCACACGCGGGTCGCCTACGCCCGCGACCTCGACGAGTTCTGTCAGTGGCTGTCGCGGGACGGCGGCATCACCGGGTGGCAGTGGGACGCCGTGGACCGGTTGGTCGTGCGGGGGTTCCTCGCGCACCTCACGCGGCGTGGCCTGGCGCGGCGATCGATCGCGCGCACGCTGTCCGGCGTCCGCTCCTTCTATCGGTGGATGCACCGGCAGGAACTCGTGGCCAGCAATCCGCTCCGCGGTGTCGGGAGCCCGAAGCTCGAGAAGCATCTGCCGGGCTGGCTCGACCGCGCGCAGGTCGAGTCGCTGTTCGCGGCCGCCGAGGTGCGGGCCGGGCAGGGCCGCTTCGCGGACGTGCGCAACCTCGCCATGCTCGAACTGTTCTACTCGACCGGCATGCGCGTGAGCGAACTGGCCGGCATCCGGCATGGAGAGATCGACCTCGTGTCGCAGCAGGTGAAGGTGCGCGGCAAGGGACGGAAGGAACGCATCGTGCCGGTGGGGGACCATGCCACGCAGGCCGTGCGGCAATACGAGGCACGACGCGACACGCTGGTCGGTGAACTGGGAGGAGGCGCCGACCGGGGCGCACTCTGGCTCTCGGATCGTGGCCGGCGGCTGGGGGTGCGCGGCGTGCAACTGGCGATGACCCGGCTGCTGCACCTGGTGGACGAGGACGCGGGCTTGAGCACGCACTCGCTCCGGCACACGTTCGCCACGCACCTGCTGGACGCGGGAGCGGACTTGCGCGCGGTGCAGGAACTGCTGGGCCACGCCTCGGTGCGGACGACCCAGGTGTACACGCACACGAGCGTGGAGCGACTCAAGCAGGTGTTCCGGCAGGCGCATCCGCGGGCGTAGCAGGACCGGCGCCCTCGCGCGCGGCGCGCAGGGGATCGCTAGCTTTCGCGCATGATGCGATACGCGGTGCCGGTGCACGCCACCACCATCCTCGCCGTCCGCCGTGACGGTCGGGTGGCGCTGGGCGGTGATGGCCAGGTGACGGTCGGCGACACGGTGATGAAGAACACGGCGCAGAAGGTGCGCCGTCTCGCGGGCGGGCGCGTGCTGGCCGGATTTGCCGGCGCGGCGGCCGATGCCTTCACCCTCTTCGAGAAGTTCGAGGAGAAGCTCGAGCGCTATCCCGGGAACCTGTCGCGCGCCTCGGTGGAACTGGCCAAGGACTGGCGCTCCGACCGCGTGTTGCGCCGCCTCGATGCCCTCCTCGCGGTGTGCGACCAGGAGCATGGCTTCGTGCTCTCGGGCACCGGCGACATCATCGAGCCCGACGACGGCATCCTCGCCATCGGGTCCGGCGGCTCGTATGCCCTCGCCGCCGCGCGTGCGCTTGCGGCCCACACCACGCTGGTGCCGGCCGAGATCGTGCGGAAGGCGCTCACGATCGCCGGCGAGATCTGCATCTACACGAACACCAACATCACGGTCGTCGAACCCGAGGGGTGAGCCCGCACCCTCGGAGGTCGCTAGCTTTCCAGCATGTCCAGCACGCGCACTGACCGGGTCGTGGCCCGCCTGGCCGACCTGACGCCGCGACAGATCGTCGCCGAACTCGATCGCTACGTGGTGGGGCAGGCCGCGGCCAAGAAGGCCATCGCCATCGCCCTCCGCAACCGGTGGCGGCGGCAGCAGGCGCCCGAGAAGATGCGGAGCGAGATCGCGCCCAACAACATCATCCTCATCGGCCCCACCGGCGTGGGGAAGACGGAGATCGCGCGCCGCCTCGCGAAGCTCTCCGGGGCGCCCTTCGTGAAGGTCGAGGCCTCGAAGTTCACCGAGGTCGGCTACGTGGGGCGCGACGTGGAGGGGATGGTGCGCGACCTCGTGGAGAGCGCCATCGACATGGTGCGGGCCGAGCGCGAGGAGGAGGTCGAGGAACTCGCGCAGGAGAAGGTCGAGGAGCGGCGCCTCGACCTGCTGCTGCCGGCACCCGAGTCGCCCAAGCCCCCGGCGGCGAGCGGGCCGGGTGCCAGCCGGCCGACGCCGGTGCCGAACCTGTTCGTCGTGTCGTCGTCGGGCACGGCCGCCACCACGCCGGCCGAACAGGCCGACCGCGAGCGGCACCAGCGCACGCGCGACAAGCTCCGGCAACTGCTGCGCGACGGCCAGCTGGAGGAGCGTGAGGTCGACGTCGACGTGGTGCAGCCGGGCCCGCAGATGGACGTGCTGTCGGGCGGCGGCAACCTGCCGGACGGAGCCGAGCAGTTCTCGTCGTTCCTGCAGGAGCTGCTCCCCAAGCGCACCAAGCGGCGCACCATGAAGCTCTCGGCGGCGCGGCGCGTGCTGCTGGACCAGGAGCTCGACAAGCTGGTGAACAGCGACGACGTGACCGCCGACGCGCTCGAACGCACGGAGCAGCTCGGCATCATCTTCCTCGACGAGATCGACAAGATCGCCGGGGCCCGCGGTGAGTCGTCGGGGGGGCCCGACGTGTCACGCGAAGGGGTGCAGCGCGACCTGCTGCCCATCGTGGAGGGGTCCAACGTGTCCACGAAGTACGGCACGGTGAAGACCGATCACATCCTGTTCGTGGCGGCCGGCGCGTTCCACGTCTCGAAGCCGAGCGACCTGATTCCCGAGCTGCAAGGGCGCTTCCCGATCCGCGTCGAGCTCAAGCCGCTGACCGAGTCGGACTTCGTGCGCATCCTCACCGAGCCCGAGAACGCGCTCGTGAAGCAGTACGCCGCGCTCATCGAGGCCGAGGGGGCGTCGCTCGCGATCACGGACGACGGCATCGCCGAGCTGGCCCGGACCGCCATGCGGCTCAACGAGCGCATGGAGAACATCGGGGCGCGCCGGCTGCACACGGTGATGACGAGCCTGCTGGAAGACGTGCTGTTCGAACTGCCCGACCGCGGGAAGGACGCCGTGAAGGTGGATGGCGCGATGGTGCGCGACCGGCTCAGGGCGGTGGTCGAGGACGAGGACCTGCGGAAGTACATCCTGTAGGTCAGGGTGTGGAGGGGGACCTGGCCGGCGACATCCGCTCCATCGTCTCGAATCCGGCATCGTAGCGATACGCCACGCGGCCGGGGGCGAGTGCCTGCAGCCGCTCGTTGTCCACGCCGCGATCGTACGCGAGCCACGCGCGCGCGGTGCCGTAGTCGGGCGGGTTGTCCACGAGTGCCTTGTGCCCGCTCCAGCTGGCCGGGTACTTCACGAAGACCATCACCTCGCGATCCGGGAGGCGGCTCACGGCGGCGAGGAAATCGCGCTGCGCGCGCTTGATGCTGTCGAGATCCTCGCGCGCCGTGGCGACGTCGAACGGCAACGCTGCGAGAAGGGCGACGGTGACCACGGCAAGCGCGCCACGCATCGCGATGGCGTCGGAGCCGTACACGGGGGCGGACCGCGGAGTGCCGCCGGCCGCCACGGGGAGCACGCCGGCCCCCACGACGATCCGCCGTCCGACCGCCACGAACCCGAGCGCGGTGGTCAGGGCGAGCAGCGGCACGGTCTCGTGGTAGAACACGGTCCAGACCGGGCTGTGCGCGTGCATGGTGTGCAGGGCGAAGAGAAGCGCCGAGCAGCTGGCGGCCAGGCGTGCGCCCGGCGCCGCCGTCGCCAGCCCCGAGAGCCCCAACAGTCCGAGGACGAGCAGCGGCAGCCGCCACCCGTACCACGCGGCCTGCAGCAGCGACCAGAGCCGCCACGGCAGCAGCCACGGCATGTTCTCCAGCTTGTGCACTTCGCGCGGAATGATGAGCGCCTCGCGCGCCCGGGCGAGGTCGGTGGGGAGGTCGAGCATCGGCTGCGAGCGGTCGTAGCCGAAGGTGGGAAAGTCGAAGGGCGTCACCGATCGGGTGTACTGCACCAGCGGTGAGGTGCGCACGTCGCCGGTGATCGCGAGGTTCTGCCACGGCAGCATGAGCACCACCGCGGCCCCCGCCGCGAGCGCCACGCCGGCGTCGCGCCACGCGCGCGCTGCCCATGCGCGTCGCACCAGCACCACGGCGCACGGGACGGCGATGGCGACCGCCGTGAGGGGGCGCACCACCGCACAGAATCCGGTCGCCACGCTCGCGAGCACCAGCCAGCGGAGGCGCGCGTCGTCCCGGTGCCGCTCGCAGGCGTACCAGGTGAGCAGCCAGAGGGGCAGCGTGGCCACCTGCGACATGTACGACGAACGGATCATCAGCACCGGACCCGCCGGCATCCAGAGCAACACGGTGAGCGCCGCGACCCACGATCCGGCCCATCGGCGCGCGAGCGCGAAGAGGAGCGCGCCACAGGCGAAGGCGCTCATGACCATCGCCAGCCCAGGGGCGCCGAGCGCCGCGAAGGGCGCGATCCAGAGCGAATTCCCGGGCGGGTACTTGGCGTAGAGTGCCGGCGCGACGATCACGTGCAGCTGGGTGAAGAACTCGGGGATCGGGGCGCCCGCGCCCATCCATCGTCCCCGTGCGAACAGCTCCCCTTGCAGCAGGTAGGCGCGCTCGTCGTGATAGAGCGGCACGGGATGCAGGGTGAACCCCGCCACCCATGCCACCCCTGCGGCGCTCACGAGCCCGGCCGCGAGCGGAGCCAGCGGGTGCGCCAGCCCTCGTTCCATGGCCTCCACGACCGCCACGGGCAGCCGGTCGCCAAGCCGCCACGCCGCCACCACGGCCAGCACCACGAGGAGCCAGCCGAGCATCAGGGTGGAGGTCACGGGAACGAGTGTCGGCATGGCGCGCACGGTGCGAGTGGGGTCCAGCCGCGTGATGGGACGTTTCGCGGCTCGTCCTTAGATTAGCCAGTGCGCGCCCGGGTCACATGCCGGCGCGTTCCCCCCCCAACGCCTCCTTGATGACGCCGCAGCGACGCCCTGTCGCCCTGATCGCGGGTGCCGGCCCCGCCGGGCTCACCGCCGCGTACGAGCTGCTCAAGCGCACCGGGTACCACCCGATCGTCGTCGAGGCCACCGACGCGATCGGGGGCATCGCGCAGACGTACGCCTGGCAGGGCAATCGCATCGACATCGGGGGCCACCGGTTCTTCTCCAAGGTGGACCGGGTGATGGCCTGGTGGTTCAACATCCTGCCGCCGCAGGGAGCACCAGCGGCCGACAGCGTGGCGAAGGGCCACGACGTCGACTATCACGCCGAGGTCACCACCACGCCGCTGTGCGGCGACGGGGCGCGCACGCGGCCCGCGCCGGATCCGGAGCGCGAGGACCTCGTGATGCTCCAGCGGCCGCGGCTGTCGCGGATCTTCTGGCGCGGCCACTTCTTCCCGTATCCGCTGTCGATCACGCTGTCGGTGGCCATGCGGCTCGGCCTCGGGAACACCGCCCTCATCGGACTGAGCTACCTCAAGGCGCAGGCTTTCTCGATCCGCGACGAGACCTACCTTGACGCCTTCTTCATCAACCGGTTCGGGCGCCGCCTCTACGAGACCTTCTTCCGTGGCTACACGCAGAAGGTCTGGGGGGTGCCCTGCGAGCAGATTCGCGCCGACTGGGGCGCGCAACGGGTGAAGGACCTTTCGATCCTGCGCGCGCTCACTGAGGCGCTGAAGCCGAAGCGCTGGCGCCGGTCGCGCGACAGCTCGAAGGCGGTTACCAGCCTCATCGAGGAGTTCAAGTACCCGAAGTACGGGCCCGGCATGATGTGGGAAGTCGCCGCCGACAAGGTGACGGCCGCCGGCGCGACGCTCG
>JANLSF010000213.1:0-2754 GCA_031362285.1 Gemmatimonadota bacterium
CGAACACGTGGCCGAGGTGCGAGCGCGCGACCGCGCTCTTGACCTCGACCCGGCGCATGAAGAAGGCGCGGTCCTCGTGCGTGATCACCGCGTCGGCGGCGAGCGGCTTGGTGAAGCTCGGCCACCCGGTGCCGGAGTCGAACTTGTCGCGCGAGGAGAAGAGCGGCTCGCCGCTCACGATGTCGACGTAGAGGCCGTCCTCGTGCGTGTTCCAGTACTCGTTGTTGAAGGGCGGTTCGGTCCCCTCCTTCTGCGTCACCTTGTACTGGAGCGGGGTGAGGCGCGTGCGCAGCTCGCCATCGGCGGGCTTGGAGAACGTCTTGTCGGGCATGGTCATGGTGGGTCCTGGCATGCGGGGCGCGCGGCCGGCCACCGTCGCTCGGCGGCCATGGGGCTCGTGCCCTCCGTACATATATACGTGTGACCGGTTTTTGGTTCGCGCAATCGAGCCGGCACGCCGCCCGGACGATCTGGCGGCGGGACTACCCCGGCGCGAGCTCGTGCCCGGCCCGGATCAGGTTGCCGTCGGGGTCCACGAGGGCGAACTCCCGGCGTCCCCAGGGCTTGTCCTCCAGCTCGGTGAGGCGCGGCACGTCCTCGGGTCCGATCCCCAGGGCGCTCCAGCGCGCATGGAGGGCGTCCGCGTCGTCCACGTGCAGGTAGCAGCCGGATTCGTTGCCGGTGGCGTCGAGCGAGTCGTGGAAGAAGAAGTGGATGGAGGCGCCGTCCATCCCCATGATCACGTAGCCGTCGCCCTCCCGGTCGTCGTAGCCGAGCTCGAAGCCCAGCTGGGTGTAGAAGTCGACCGTGTCGTCGAGGTCGCCGGAGGGGAGGACGGGATCGGTGCGCATGGAAGACCTGAGTGAAGGGCTCCGGAGTGTAGCGCCGGCGTGAGCGACGGGCTACCGTCCACGCATGCCCCGACGCCTCCTGTTCGCGCTGGCCGCACTCGCGGCCGCGCTCCCCGGCCCCGTCCTCGCCCAGCGGTCCACCGCCGCAGCCGCCGCCAACGCGGCTTTCGATACCCTCGCCCGCGACTTCTGGCGCTGGCGCCGCGACCAGCAGCCCACGACCCCCGACGACATCCCGCGCTACGAGCGCGACACGGCCTGGGTGCCGCGCTGGGACATCAGCGACATTGCCACCGCGCGGGCCCGCCAGCAGCTGTTCCTGCGCCAGTGGCGATCGGTCGACACGGTCGGGTGGAGCATCGCCCGCCAGGTGGACTACAAGCTCATCGGGTCGGCGATCCAGCGCGTGTCGTGGGAAATCGACGGCCTGCGACTCCCCGAACGCGATGCGCGCTTCTGGGTACAGCAGACGCTGGGCACGATTCACGACGCGCTGCTGCCGGCGCCGCCCTTCGACGGCGTGCGCGCCCGCGCGCTCCGGCGGCGCCTTGAACGGATCCCGCTCACGGTGGAGCATGCGAAGATGGGGCTGACGTCCCCGGCGCGGCCGTTCACCGACCTCGCGATCACGCAGCTCGCCGAGGTCGACACGCGATTGGCCACCGTGGTCCGCGAACTCGCGCCATTGCTGCCTCCGAAGGACGTTGCGTCGGTGCGCGAAGCGGCCGACGGGGCCGGCAAGGCGCTGGTGGGTTTCCGCACCTTCCTCGAGGGGAAGCGCGAGGGGATGCAGTCGCGCGTGGCCGCCGGGCCGGCCGCGTATGCCTGGTTCCTCAAGGAGGTGGCGCTGGTGCCGTACACGCCGGCCGAGCTGCTGGCGATGGGACGGCAGGAGTGGTCGCGGGCGGTGGCCGGCGAGGTGCTCGAGCGGCTCAAGAACAAGGAGCTGCCCGAGCTGCCCTACTTCGCCGAGGCTGCGGGGCAGGTGCAGCAGGAGCGGCAGGACGAAGTGGCCGTGCGCGCCTACCTCGAATCGCGCGCGCTCCTCACCGTGCCGGCCACCCTGCGCCATTACCTCAACCGGAAGATTCCGGCGTACCTCGACCCGATCGCCGACATGGCGGTCAACGTGGACCACACGAGCGAGGCGCGCCTCGACCACGACGGCGTGGCGGCCATCTGGGATCCGTCACCGAACCTCGGCTACTTCGGCCGCGCCATCGCCCGTGACCCGCGCCCGATCATCGTGCACGAAGGGGTGCCCGGCCACTACATGCAGCTGGCCATGGGGTGGCGCCACCCGAACCCGATCCGGCGGCGCTACTACGACTCCGGGCCCAACGAGGGACTCGGCTTCTACGCCGAGGAGATGATGATGACGGCGGGGCTGTTCGACGACCGGCCGCGCGTGCGGGAGATCATCTGGAACTTCATGCGGCTCCGGGCGCTCCGCGTGGAGGTGGATGTGCGGCTCGCCACCGGCGACATGTCGGTGGTCGACGGCTACCAGTACCTGCGCAGCCGGGTGCCGATGGATTCCGCCACGGCGATGGACGAGTCGGCCGGATTCGCGGGGGGACCGGGGCAGGCGATCACGTACACGATCGGCAAGCTGCAGATCACGAAGCTCCTCGCCGAGCGGCGCGAGCGGCTCGGCGACCGGTTCGTGCTGCGGGAGTTCCATGACTACCTGTGGCAGAACGGCAACGTGCCGATCGCGCTGCTGCGATGGGAGCTCACGGGCGCCAGCGACGAGATCATGCGGATGGGGCCGACGGGGGCCGCGCCGCCGGTGGTACGGTAGTCCTCGAGCAGTCCAAGGTCACCACAGCAGTCCAAGGTCACCACAGAGTAGCTGTGTTGAAAGTCAAGCGGTGGTGGGCGAGGTCGCCCGCCACCGCTG
>JANLSF010000221.1:0-2786 GCA_031362285.1 Gemmatimonadota bacterium
CACCGGCGCCGGATCCGTCATGGGCAGATTATAGCTGCCCTTGATTTGCGACTGGCCGGCCACCCTGCACCCCTTTCGACCCGATTCTCGCATTCACCCCCGGACCGCGACCCTTCGGGCGCGGGGGAGGACACGAGATGGCTCGAACGGCGCTGGCGGGATTGACGACGGCGGGGCTGGCGGTCCTCGGAATGGCAATGGGCTCAGCAGCTACGCTCCAGGAGAACCCGGTCGTGGCGGTCGTTCTCGACGATCCGCGTGGCCTGGTGACTCGAGGCGGCACGCACGCCGCGAAACTCGTCGAGGGCATCTACCGCGCCGCCGGCGTGACGGTCATGTGGGGTGTGCCGTCCACCGGCGACATCGACCGGCGGTTGACTGTGACATTCATCACCACGAAGACCGCCCCGAGGGCATCAGCCCCGAGGCCATGGGCGTGGCGCCCAGCCCGGGCGACGGCACACGCGGAACCCAGGCCTACGTCTTCGTGGATCGACTGGAGACTTCGCCGTCGAACACCCGTTCAGCAGTTAGACCGACAGCACAACCTCAAGGAGAACCTATGAAACCTGCAAGCTATGTGACCTCTGGCGTGGCAATCGTCTTCGCGATCGTACTCTCGGCCTGCGCCGACACTCCGGCCGGTCCCACGGCGCTCGGAGCGTCGTCGTCTGGCACTGGGTCCGCAGTGGCTCAATCGGCGCGGCCTTGGGGACCGGAGACGCCCCACTTCAATCTCGAGGTCATCCTGCGTGGTGAAGGCTTCGGGCTGGTCAAGTTCCGCCAGCCCAATGATGATGCTCTCATCATCTACCTCGACACTTGGGTGCGCGACCTCGCACCGAACACGAGCTATGTTCTCCAGCGGGCGGTGGACGTCAACGTCGACGACAACTGCACGAGCACTGCCTGGCTCACTCTCGGCAAGGGACTTCAACCCCAGTCCATCACGACGGACGCGAACGGCACGGGGCGGGAAGACCTGTTTCGCAGCGTGGCCGCCTTCCCCGTCGGCTCGGAGTTTGACATCCACTTCCGAGTCATCCAAGAGCAGAGCTCGGCGGTCGTGCTGACGAGCGAGTGTTATCAGTTTACGATCAGTCAGTGAATTCATGTGGGAGCGAGGCGGTCTAACAGCAGCTGAGCCGACGGGGCCGTGCGACCACGTGCGCCGCGGCTCAGTTGCAGCCGTTGGCACTCTCGTCCGTGCTGGTCTGTGCGATTGCGCACCAGATCGGCCATGCTGCCCAACGCGCACGTCGCGAACGGCGTCAGGCGCGGCGGCTGGCATCCGAGTCTGTTCCCGCCAAAGGCGGCAGGTCTTCCCGGCTTCCCACCGGATCAAGGTCGCCTGCGCCGCCTCCGCGCCAGGGTGTGTCTAGGGGCAGGGTCGGATAACGCCGATTCCGCCACCCCCAGACCCTGCTAATGTTGGCTATCGTCCCTGCCACTTCGGGGAACAGGTACGAGCCGCTTCGCGACGACTGATGTCACGTCCGCCTGCCTGTTTCGCCGATGCCTGACGAGCTCGTTTCCGCCGCTCCGCCGTGCGGTCTCAGCGAGGTGGCGGTGGCGCGATGACCATGGAACGCCAGTCGGTGGCGAACGAATCGTGCGAGGACCTGAGCGCGGTCAGCGTCGTGATTCGTGGGCATTCTTCCCGGCCTCAAGGGGAACACAGGAGGGAACGCTGACCGGGGAGCAGTGTTCCCCCCACCGCGGCGCCGTCCACGTGCGAACCTGCACGTCGGCGCGCGTTGAGGGAACGCGTAAGCCGTTTTCTGTGAAGGCGATAGCCCACATCGCTCGGTCGACCGACAGCACCTGAGGCGAGGCGGCACACAGAGAAAGCAGGGAGGTTTGGGTGTGAGCGACCCCCCTCTGCGACTCGGGCTTTCGCCCGGGCCGCAACCCAGGGGGTCGCTCACACCCCGGTGTCATCGCCGGTGGGAGGTCCAATCTGACGCTCGTGTCTTGGCTTGCGCACGCGCGTCGACCACGCGTCGCCGACGCGTTCCCAAGACACGACGCTCCGACTATGACGTCACAAGGACTGCGGTGGTTCTGCGGCGATCCCGAGAGTGAGTGTCGGGCTGTGCTCGGTGTCGTGCAAGGCGCGTCGCTGCGCGCCGCCCGGTCTTTGCGCTTACGTGATCGCCGGAAAACGTGTGGCCGCTGCAAGCCCGGTGATTTACGTTGTCAGAAACTGACGCGCAGAAGCGTTCCACTCAGTACAGGGCAGCACGCGATCCGGCGAGTGCGCCGCGCGACGTACCACGCCCGCCGCACCTGGTCTCAGGCTGGTGCGCAACCGAGCGCGCCACAGGCCGCTGTCCACGCACCCGCCGGGTGCATTGCGACGCTGTTATCCAGGAGCAGACTGTGTCAGTCACTGCACCAGGCGGGTGGTGGACCCGTCGCGACGCCGCCGCCCACGCGCGCGTCTCAGAAGCGACCATTGGTCGCGAGGTCAAAAACGCCCGGCTTCGCCACGCACGAGTGGGCGGACGCCGGGCGCTGCGATTCAAGCGCGAGTGGGTAGACGCGTGGCTGGACGGCAGCGCGCCTGCACCATTGCAAAGCGCGCCTCATGACCGTTCTTGACTTGAGTGCCTCACCAGCGCACTTTTGAGGGCATCCATGCGACGTCAGGAAGGGCTCTCCAAGCGCTGCGGCTGTGCGCCCCGACAGTGGACGAAGTGCGCCCACCCGTGGCACTTCGCGTTCTGCCACGGCAAGGACGCCTCGGGTCGAAAGGTGCGCCACCGCGTGAGTCTCCACCGCTT
>JANLSF010000229.1:0-1637 GCA_031362285.1 Gemmatimonadota bacterium
GACCGTCGTGCCGCTCAACTTCCCGCCGACCACTGTGGAGAACTTGCCCACCGAGCTGCCGTTCACGACGCCGACGTTGAGCCAGGAGTTCGGATCCTGCGGATCGAGCATGCTCCCGATCCCGATGACGATTGCCATCGCGGAGACCGCCTCGATTTCCAAGATCGTCGAGATGCTCGCGACCGCGGAGACGTCGAAAGGCTGCGAAAAGAGCACGGTGGCGCCCTTGTCGTACCTTTCCTGCCAGAGCGGAAAGACCTGACTCATGTCGCCTCTTCGCGCTCCCTGCTCGTCGTGCCTGAATTCTCCTCCCGCCGCGAGGGCGCGTCAATCCCCCGTGCCTCCTTGATGGCGGCAAGTCGACGGTCCCGCCGCCTCCCGCGGCGGCGCTGCTAATACTACTGTGTCATAAAATGCCTTGTCCGTCCCGCGGCCGGCGCGACGATGGCCGCATGGCCACGCCCCCCGCTGCGTCGCGGCTCGATGCGTATCTCGATCGTCTCTGCTCGGCGGTCGGCCATGCCGACCGCAGCGAGCCTTTGCGCGCCTACATCCAGGGCCTCCTGCTCCCCGGGGATCGCAAGAGCGTCGAGCCGATGGCCGCGCTCGTCGATCCGCGGCACACGAGCGCGCGGCACCAGTCGATGCACCATTTCGTGTCCCGCGCGCCGTGGAACGCCGACGACGTGCTTGGGGTCGCCCGCGACGTCGCCCTGGCCGCGCTCGAGAGGCACGCTCCGGTCGCGGGCTGGATCATCGACGACACCTCGTTCCCGAAGAAGGGCGACCACTCGGTCGGCGTGGCGCGCCAGTACAGCGGCATCCTCGGGAAGACGGACAACTGCCAGGTCGCCGTGACTCTTTCGCTCGCCAACGCCACCATGAGCGTGCCGTGCGCGGTGAAGCTCTATCTTCCCAAGCCGTGGGCGGAGGACTTGCCGCGGCGGCGGGCGGCCGGCGTGCCCGACGACGTCGTGTTCCTCGAGAAGTGGCGGATCGCGCTGGCGCAGATCGAGCGCCTGCTCGCCGAGGGGATGCCCAGGGCTCCGATTCTCGCGGATGCGGGATACGGCGACGCCACGGCGTTTCGCGAGGCGATCACCGCATCGGGTCTCTCGTACGCCGTTGGCGTCCAGGGGCAGGTGACCGTTTGGCCGCCGGGCAGGCGGCCCTTGCCGCCCAAGCGACGCCCGGGGCGCGGACGACCGCCCACGCGCCTTCGACGCGACGCACGCCACCGCCCCGTGTCGATCGAGTCGTTCGCGAAGAGCCTCTCGCCGACGCAATGGAAGTCGGTCGCGTGGCGCGAAGGGACGAAGGGCGCGATGAAGTCGCGATTCGATTACGACCCTTACGGGCAGCAGACCATCCTGGCCGCTGGCCTCATTCCATCCTTTGCTTTCACGGGCCACTTCCAGCATCAACCTTCCGGAATAAACCTCACGCTCTATCGCGGTTTTGATCCCCGCACGGGCCGCTGGTTAAGCCGCGATCCGCTGGGAGAATCAGCCGGGTTGAACTTGTACGCCTACGTCTATGGCGACCCCGTCAACCTCATGGATCCGAAAGGGGATCATCCCTGTCTTGCTGCCGCTGCTGCTGGTGCGATCGTGGGCCTCGGTTATTCCGCCGGCGGG
>JANLSF010000240.1:0-9482 GCA_031362285.1 Gemmatimonadota bacterium
CGATGGCCGACTCCATGGAGCGCGGGAGGAAGTCGGTCTTGGGCATGCGCGTCTCGAGGCGCGTGGCCTGCCAGGCGAGGAGGACCACCGGCGGCGCCGTGAGCGCCAGCACGAGCAGCGGACGCCGCACGACCGCGCGCGCGAAGTTCCACCAGCGGCCGCCGTCGGGGGACGGCACGATCGTCGCGCCGCGGCGACGACGACGCTCGAGCAGCGGTCCCGCCCAGACGAGCAGCGCCGGGAGCAGCGTCATCGAGAGCGCCATGGACATCAGCACGACGATGAACCCGCCGACCGCCATGGAGCGCATCTCGTTGAGCGGCACGAGCATCAGCCCCACGAAGCCGATGATCACGGCCAGCCCGGAGATGAGGATCGTGTGGCCGGCCGCCGTGGCGGCCGTGGCGGCGGCCTCCTCGTGCGCTTGCCCTTCGGCCACCGCCTCGCGGAAGCGCGACAGGGTGAGCAGCGCGTAGTCCACGCCAAGGCCCAAGCCGAGCATGGCGGCCATGTTCTGCAGCAGGATCGAGAGCGGGAAGTAGGGCGCGAGGAGCGCCACGGTGCCCAGCGTGAGCGTGATGGCCAGGACTCCCACGACCACCGGGAGCAGGGCCGCCAGCACCGCGCCGAATGCCGCGAGCAGCAGGAGCAGGGTGATCGGCAGCACGCGTGCCTCGGCCACCTTGATCTCGTTCGAGCTCAGCTGGCGCACGTCGGCGTCGAGCGCGAGGTCGCCGGTCCAGCGGAGGGCCAGGCGCGGCCACTTCTCGTGCAGCTGCGCCACCATCGCGGTAGTGCGCGCGCGCAGCGCCTCGATCCCGGCCTGCTTGTTCTTCTCGGCGAACGAGACCCCCACGAGGACGATCGTGCCCTGCGCATCGCGAGGGACGAAGAGCGGGTCCTTCACGTCGAGGTACGAGAGGGTGCGCGTGAGGCCGGGGGTCCCGACCAACCCCTGGGTGATGCTCTCGAGGGCACCGCGCCCCATGTCGGTGGTGGGGGACGGGACCCCGGTGGCCACGAGGACCACGTAGTGGCCGAACGGCGACGCGAACCGCTCGCCCAAGGCGATCTGCACGTCGGCCGACTCGGAGCCCGGGATCCGGGCGCCACCCGTGAGCCGCGCCGCGGCCTTGGGCGCGAGGGGCCCCAGCACGACGGCCACGAGCAACCAGGCGAGGGCGATGACGCGCCGGTGGGCCACGATCCACCGGCCGGCGGCATTCGCTTCGCGCGAGGTCCGGATTCGGGCCTGGGGCCGGCTGTTTCGGGAGGGCGTCATCAGGGGGGCGAGGCGGAACCATGGCCGTTCTGGTCCGGTATACGGGAAGATGCCTGTCCGCGTTGCCCTGCACAGGCCCCCCCGGTACAATCACTCGATGCCTGCTCTTCCAGTCGCTCGCCTGCTCGTTGTGGCGCTCGTGCTCACGAGCGGCGCGTGCGTGGACGTGCCGCAGGCCGTGTTGCGACCGCGCGTGGGGGCCGTGGACCTGCTGCAGGGCAACAACCAGGTGACCCAGGTGGGGTCCGACGCGCTGAGCCCGCAGATCCGCGTGCTGGGGGCCGACTCGACGCCGCTGCGCGGCCTCGAGGTGCGCTACTCCGTGAACGGAAACGGCGGCAGCGTGACGCCCGCGATCGTCCGCACCGACTCGCTCGGCATCGCGCAGCCCCGGCTCTGGTCGGTGCGCAACACGCCCGGGCCCGACACGCTCGTGGCCGTGGTGGTGGGGGTGGGGACCTATCTGTTCCTGGTCACGGTGACGCCGCCCTGCATCGGCACCACGCCGATCGTGGTGGGCGACTCGGTGAACGGCGCGGTCACGACCACGGGCTGCCTGACCGGCGGCGGCCGCCGGGCCACGACCTACCAGCTCAGCAACACGGTGCCGTTGGCGCCCTACAGCGCCGTGGTGCGGATGACCGGCGCCGGGTACCGCGGGCGCGTGGAGGTCCAGCGCAACGGTCGCCCGATTGCGACCTCGGTCCTCGACACGACGTCGGGTAATCAGGTCGGCCTCTCGGTCTTCCTGCCTCCGGTGGCGGTCACCCTGCTCGCGCAGGCCGACGTTCCGGCTGCGACCGGCGCGTTCGGACTGGCCACGGCCGGGCCGGTGACGATCACCGGGTGCCCGCGGAACGTCTTCATCGTGCGCGGGGGGTCGACGACGCAGACCATCGACG
This sequence comes from Gemmatimonadota bacterium, assembly GCA_031362285.1. GTDB lineage: Bacteria > Gemmatimonadota > Gemmatimonadetes > Gemmatimonadales > Gemmatimonadaceae > JACPPC01. Next base: position 2,185 of record JANLSF010000240.1, read on the forward strand.
ACACCAATTGCATCTTCACCGACAACACGGGGCAGCCGTACTACGGGCAGGCCTACCGCATCCGGCTCGCCGGGAACGAGCGGATCGTCGCGCGCCAGACGTCGCTGGCGATCAGCTGCTTCCTCCTCGTGATCGACCCGAGCGGGTCGATCGTGCTCGCGCAGGACAACGTGGGCACCGCGTCCAGCGTGGCGCTCGAGTTCACGGCGCCGGCCACGGGCTACTACGTGATCATCGCGCTCTCGTCCGCGTCGCCGCGCTCGGTGGGCGGCCCCTACTCGATCAGCGTCGACCCGTAACGCGCTGCTCCGCCGCGTCCTGCGCGAGGTCGGCGTGGAGCTGCGTGTAGCTGTAGAACCGTTCCGCGCTCACCGCGCCCCCCACCGCCCCTCGCACGGCGCATCCCGGCTCCACCGTGTGGGCGCAATCCTGGAACTTGCAGGTGCCGATGAGGGCGCGGAACTCGGGGAAGCAGTGGTCGAGGTGCTCGGGCGGGAGCCCCCACAGCCCCACCTCGCGGAGCCCCGGCGTGTCGATGAGCGCGCCACCTCCGGGGAGCGGGTGCAGGAAGGCGCCCACGGTGGTGTGCCGCCCCTTGTTGACGCTCTCGCTGACCTCGGCCACGCGCAGGTTCAGCCCCGGGAAGAGGGTGTTCATGAGCGAGGACTTGCCCACGCCCGACGGGCCGGTGACCACGGAGACGCGACCGGCCAGGGCCTCGTACACGGGGCCGAGCCCCACCTCCTCCTTCACGCTCACGATGTGCAGCGGGTAGCCGGCCCGCTCGTACGGCGCGAACCGCGCCTCCGCCGTGCCCGGCCGCACCAGTTCCACCTTGTTGATGATCACGCGGGCGTGCAGTTCGTTGGCCTCGGCGATCACGAGGAACCGGTCGAGCATGCGCTCGTGCGGCTCCGGGTTGGCCGCGGCAAAGACGCACACCACCTGGTCGACGTTGGCGGCCACCACGCGCTCGCCATGCCGGCCGCCGGGCTCGCGGCGCGAGAGCACCGCGCTCCTCGGCGCGATCGCGCTGATCGTCCAGGCGATGTCACCCGATGCGGTGGTCGACGATTCGACGGTGACGTGATCACCCACGGCGAGCTTGAGCTTGCCGCCATCGTCGGTGCGCCCCTGCTTGAGGCGGCCGCGCATGGAGGCCGTGACCACGCCGGTGTCGGTGAGGACGCGCCACTGTCCGCCCGTTCCCTCGACGACGAGCCCGCCCTGTGGCTCGCTCACGCCGGACCGTCGGCGGGGCGGACATCGAGCCAGCGGCGCGCGGCGGCGGGGTTCGCGGCGCCAGCGGCGATCAGTCGCTCGAGCTCGGCGCGCACGTCGGCCAGCGACCAGGCCCCGAGCGCGCCAACCGCGTCGGACTCGGACCCGCCCCACGCCACGAACGGCGACTCGAGGTGGCCATCGACGCCCTGCTCACCCCTCCGGCGCCAGCGCGGGAAGAAGAAGTACGCCCCCCACGGCTTCGCGGTCGCGCCGGTGGCGTCGGCGCACAGTTCCACCGAGTACGAATAGCCGTCGCTCCCCTCGAACGCGGCCGGGCGATCGTGCACGGCGCGGTACCCGCCGATGGTGTTGGCATCCCCCTTGGAGGGGTCGGCAGGCAGGTGACGACCGGCCACGAGCGCTAGCGTGCTCCCCCGAGCATTTCCTTCAGCACGTTCACCGTGATGAAGGCGAGGTTGGCCGGGCGCTCGGCGAGGCGCCGCATGAGGTACGGGTACCACTGCGTGCCGAAGGGGACGTACACGCGGACCCGGTACCCCTCCTTCACGAGGCGCTCCTGCAGGTCGCGGCGCACGCCGTAGAGCATCTGGAACTCGAACCGGTCGCGGGCGATCCCCTTGGCCGCCACGAACCGCTTGGCGGCGTCCATGATGGCCTCGTCATGCGTGGCGAGCCCGGGATAGTGGCCGGCGCCGAGCAGGCGCTCCATGCACTGCACGTACGTCTTGTCGACGTCGGACTTGTCGGGGAAGGCGACGGTGGCCGGCTCCTGGTAGGCGCCCTTGCACAGGCGCACGCGGCACTGGATCTCGATGGCGCGCTCGACGTCGGCCGACGTGCGCCGCAGGTACGACTGGAGGACGATCCCCACGTGCTCGCGCCAGTTCGGGTAGAGCCGTTCCTCGAACAGCTTGAGCGTCTTGTCGGTGTACGCGCTCGACTCCATGTCGAGCCGCACGAAGGTCTGGTACTGCCGGGCGCGATCGAGGATCTCCTTCATGATGACGACGCACAGGTCCTCGCTGATGTCCAGCCCCATCGCGGTGAGCTTGAGCGACACGTTGGCGTCGAGCTTCTCGCGGTGGATGGCGTCGAGCAGGTCGAGGTACTCCTTCTGCTGCACGCGCGACTCGGCTTCGGTGAACACCGACTCGCCGAGGAGGTCGAGGGTGGCGGTGATCCCCTTGGCATTCAGCGCGCGCACGGCGTCGATGGCGGTGGCGATCGTCTCGCCGGCCACGAAACGGCTCGCGAAGGAGCGCGCCAGCGCATTGCCGCGGACGAACGTGAAGATCCGCGGCTGGTTCGACAGGTACAGGAAGGTCTGACGCAGCATGGCGATGGGGGAGGATGTCAGTCGCGAGTCAATATAGCCAGCGCCGGCGCCCGGGCAGCCGAGCGCACCGGGTACGGCTGGCCCACGGCGATCCGGTCGTCGAGCACATTCCAGTTCACGAGGCCGTCGTCACTCAGCGGCTCGAGGAGGAGCGCGGCCACGCGGGCCAGCCGCTGGCGGCCGCTCACCCAGAACGTCCCCATGGGGATCGGCTGGACCGCGGCCGCCTCGTCGTGCCCCGCGAGGCGCACCTCGCGATGGCCCTGGAAGGCGCGCTCGGCGCGCACCACCGAATCGACGATCCAGCCGCGGGTGGCGAGCGACGTCGCCCTGGCGAACCGTTGCACCGTGACGCCGTGCAGCGCGAGGGCGCGCACGATCGCCGTGTCGCGCGCCTCGACGAGCCAGCCGGTCGGGAGCGTCGCGCTCACGGTGGGCTCGAACCGGTCGAAGACGCCCATCACCTGCGTGCGGAAGCGCCCGCTCCGACGGAGGCCGAGGCGGACGCCGGGCTCGCTGCGCACGAGGCTCGAGTCCCGGAGCAGGTCCTCGCTGATCACGGGGCGCATCCGCCCCGCCTTCGTCAGCTCCGCGCGCAGCGCGTGCGTGCCACCCACGGCGAGGGCGCGGTCAGCGGCGGCACCGCGCGCCACGATGGCGCGGCCGTTTGCCGCAAACACCGAGAGCACTTCACGGACGAACTCCGTCATCGCCTCGACGCGTCGCGCGAACCCGTCGTGCGAGTACGCCTCGGCGAGGATGCTCACCCGGTTGCGGAGCCCCATGTAGTTGGTGCCGAACCGCGGGCGGTGGTCGTAACTGTACCACCCCGGCTTGATCGTGTCGGTGGCCGCGTCGCCGCCGAACCCGTTGGAGAAGTTGCCGTACGGAAAGGTCCGGATGCCCAAGCGCTTCTCGAGCCGTTCGGCGATGCGGGGGAGGAGCGAGTCGCGCACGTACGGCGTGAGCGGCGAGGAGGGGTGCAGCGAGGGCGACCAGGTGAGGGCGTAGCCATGGAACGAGCCGTCGGTGGTGTGGAGGTCGAGGAAGAGGTCGGGGTCCCACGCGTTGACGGCCGCATGAAAGGCGCGCGACTCCGGCGCCTCGCTCTTCACGTAGTCGCGGTTCAGGTCGAGCCCCATCGCGTTGGGGCGCTGCCCGACGGCGGCGGGGCCGTTCTGCTCGCTGCGGTTCAATGCCTGGTCGGCGAACCGCTCGTTGCCGTCGGCATTGTAGATGGGCACCACCACGAGCACGATCGAGTCGAGGATCGTCTTCCCCGTGGCGGCGGCGAGGTCGCGCAGGAGCGCCTGCATGGCCTCCTTCCCTTCCACTTCGCCGGCATGGATGTTCGCCTGCACCCAGGCCACCGGGCGGCCGAGCGTGCGCGCCTCGGCCGGGGTGCGCACCGCGGGACGCGAGGCGATGACGAGCGGGAGGAGGCGCCCTTCGTGCGTGCGGCCCAGCGAGTCGAGCACGAGCGGGCCGCCCGGCACGACGATCGAGTCGAGGAAGGCGCGCACGTCGGCGTAGGTGGAGGTCTCGCGGTAGCCGCTTCGCTCGGCGCGCGTCCGGGGCGAGGAGGCGCCCTGCCCTGCGGCGGGCAACGCCACGCCGACGGCGGCGAGCACGACGAGGCGGACGACGGACCTCAGGCGAGAAGGCATGGGGCGAGCCGGTCGTGGAGGGGAAGGCGCCGGCTCAGAACGACTCGCCGACGGTGAGGTAGAGGGCGCGCGAGTTGCGGCCAAAGCCGTAGTCGACGCGGAAGTTGTAGCGATCCGGCAGGGCCAGCGCGAAGCGGAAGCCGAAGCCCCCCGCAAAGTGCGACTGGTCGGCGGCGAACTGCCCGATGACCGGCGCCGTGCTCCCGACGGCCGCGAAGGCGACCATCGTGAACCGCGGCACGTCGTCGAAGAGTGCGAAGCCCGGGGAGCGATACTCCGCCTGGAGCGCCACCGCCTGCTGGTCGCGGAAGCGGCCGGTGAGGTAGCCCCGCGCAATCGACTGGCCGCCCACCTGGGGGAGCCGGTCGAAGGGGACGGCACCATCGGTGAGGTCGGCCCAGGCCTGCGTGGCGAGGATGTGATCGCCGGTGATCGTGAAGTACCGGCGCGCATCCACGGTAAGGCGGCTGAAGGCGTCGGAGGAACCGAGCCGCGCGCTGGCGCGCGAGAGCGAGACGCTGGCAAAGGTCCCCCTCGACGGCCAGAACAGGCGGTCGCGCGTGTCCCGGTTGGCGAGCAATCCCACCGTGACGAGCTTCCAGCCGTCGCGGCCGCGCATGCGGCTCAGGATCGAACCCGGGGCCACGTCGGTCACGATCACGTCGTCATACCCGAAGCGAGCGCCCGCGTAGATCCCCGGCGCCACCAGTCGCTGCGCGGTGAGGAAGAGCAGGCGGTTCGTGGGGGTGTAGGTCTCGCCCGTGTCGATCCCCGCCTCGCCGATGCCGAAGAACCGGTACGGATACTTCGACAGCGTGGCGTCGTAGGTGAGGTGCCACCGGTTCTGCGTCGTCCAGATGTCGCCCGCGGCGCCAAGGGTGAACTGTCCCTTGGCGGTGGCGAGGGCATCCATGCTGAAGCTCGACGGCCGCGTGACGCCATCGCGGTCGGCGCGCACCCAGAGGGCGCCGATCCCGCCGCCGACGCCCGTCTCCGGCGTGTAGAACAGCGCCGGGATCACGAGCGGACCGCGGCTGCCTTCGGGGGTGCGCTCGACGCGCACCATCCGCGCCGAGTCGTAGGCGCGCATGGCACGGGCGGAGTCGGCGGCGCGGAGCGCGCGCGAGATCGAGTCGGCGAGCGCCTTCCGCGCGGCGGAATCGGGTGAGACCTGGGCGTGCGCGGTTGCCGCCGATGCGAGCGCCAGCGCGAAGGCCACGAGCAAGGGCCGCACCCGACGTTCCAGGAGCACGAGGCGCACCACGCGCACCCACCGGCTCATCAAAACGCTTCGCCGATGGTGAAGTAGGTGGCCGCCGAGCCGCGCCCCCATCCCCGATCGATGCGCAGGTTCAGGCGGTCGGGCTTGGTGAGGGCGATGCGCAGCCCCACGCCGCCGGCGAAGCGCGACGCCGCTCCCTCGAAGTCCTGCAGCCGCGGCGCCACGTTGCCGAGCGAGGTGAACACAACGCCGGAGAGCCGCCACCAGGGGCCGCTCGTGCTGCTGAACCAGGGGGCCGACCGGTATTCGGCGGTGATCGACGCCGCGAACTGGTCGCGCATCTGTCCCTGGAAGAAGCCGCGCATGACGTCCTTGCCACCCAGGCGGGGCATCCGCTCGAAGGGCGGCGTGCCACCCGCGGCCCCGTCGGCATAGAACTGGAGCGCCAGCGTGTGCTCGCCCCAGAGGTGCTGGTAGCGGCGGGCATCGAAGACGGCGCGCCAGTAGGCGAACTCGCTTCCGATGAGGCGGTCGGCGCGGGTCAGTTGCACCGAGGCGAAGGTGCCATCGAGCGGGAAGTAGTAGCGGTCGCGCGAGTCGTAGGTGAGCAGCGCCGACAGGGTGGACAGGTACCACCCCTGGGCGCCGGGCACGAGTCCCGACTTGATGGGCCCGGGCTTCACGTCGGAGAGTTGCGTGGCATCGATGAAGAAGCGTCCGCCCACGAACCAGTGCGGCGCGATCTTCTGCTGCACGGTCTGGATGATGCGGAAGGTGCTGGGAACGAACTTCTCCACCGGCCCGTCGGCCCAGGGCCCGATGCCGTAGAACCTGTTGGGGGCGCGCTGCACCGTGAGTTCGGTGGTGAAGCGGCGCTTGTTCCCCTCGGTCCAGATGTCGACGTTCCCGATGAAGGAGAATTGCGACGTCTCGGTGGCGATGACGCTGGTCTGATACGTGGTGGGGCGCTGTCCCGGCGTGTCGCTCACGCGCACCCACACCAGCCCGGCGCCGCCGCCCAGTCCGGTCTCGGGGGAGTAGATGAGGATCGGCGACGCGATCGGCCCGGTGCTCGTGACGAGGCGACCGCTGTCCTTCGGCGCGGCGGGTGCGGTCGTGACGACGCGCGCCGTGGTGTCACGCGTCGTGGTGTCGCGCGCCGCTGGCTCCTGCGCGCCGAGCACTCCGGCGGGGAGGAGCGTCAACGTGGCGCGCGCGACCCAGCGTCGGGCATTCATGCGCGGGCTCCCGGGTGAAATCGCGTGCCGGTGCGGGCCATGTCGAGCAACCGCTCGCTCGGCTCGAACCGGGGACGGAAGCGGTCGTGCAGTTCCTCGAGCTGCCGGACGATCTCGTCGGCACCCACGGCGTCGGCGTAGCGGAAGGGGCCCCCGCGGAAGGGTGGGAAGCCGATGCCGAAGATGGCGCCGATGTCGCCGTCGCGGGCCGAGCGCACGATCCCTTCCTGCAGGCAGCGCGCCGCCTCGTTGACCATGGCCAGCACGCACCGCTGCTGGATCTCGGCCGGCGTGAACGTGTTCCGCGTGCTTCCCGTGGGGAGGAGGGCGTACACCGACTCGTCCACCCCGCCCTTCTTTCCTGATTCGTCGTACAGGTAGAACCCCGAGCGTCCCTTGCGGCCCAGGCGCCCCGCCTCGAGCACCTTGCGCAGCGAGACCGGCGGCGACAACCGCTCGCCGAACGCCCTGTACATGATCGGTCCGCTCTTGCCGGCGATGTCGAGCCCCACTTCGTCGAGCAGGGTGATGGGGCCCACCGGGAAGCCGAAGGCGAGGAGGGCGGCGTCGATCGCGTCGATCGCGCACCC
>JANLSF010000254.1:0-1547 GCA_031362285.1 Gemmatimonadota bacterium
GCGAGCTGATCGCGACGCACCTGGCTTCGCAGCGATAGCGCTCAGCGTACCAAAGCCTCGCACTGCGCGGTATTGACTCGGCCCACATGGTTTGGGTAGCTCTCGGCATGGGTACCGAGATTACCGTGGATGCCATGGGCATCCTCCACACTTCCATCCAGATCGAACACCCGGGACAGCGCGGGCGCGTGTCGGCACCGCTCCGCGCATTGGTGGACACCGGGGCGGAACTCAGTTGGGCGCCGGCGGCCGTGCTCGAGTCACTCGGGGTCGCGCGCGAGAAGCGCAGCACGTTCATGAAGGCCGACGGCGGCACGATGACGCGGGACATCGGCTACGCGCTCATGCATGCGGCGGGGGGCGTGACGATCGACGAGGTCGTCTTCGCCGAGGGCGACGACCTCGTGCTGCTCGGCGCGCGCTCGATCGAGGGGCTCAATGTCAAGATCGACCTGATCGGGAAGCGATTCGTGAGCGCGGGCCCGATGATCGTGGGGACGAGCGTAATCGTGGCTTGAGCGAAGGGGCTGCTCCCTGCCATCTTTCAGGCTTCCCGTATCGCAGCGTACTCTCCCGGCTCGCCGCATCCAGCGGCGCGTCCCTCCGGCCCCGGTCATGCCCGCCTCGAACCACCCCGACGTGATGGACAAGCTCGTGTCGCTCGCCAAGCGGCGCGGCTTCATCTTCCAGAGTTCCGAGATCTACGGCGGCACAGGCTCGGTGTGGGACTACGGTCCGCTCGGCGTCGAGCTCAAGAAGAACATCAAGGACCGCTGGTGGAACGCGATGGTGCGCCAGCGCGACGACATCGAGGGACTCGACGCGGCGATCCTTATGCATCCGAAGGTGTGGGAGGCGTGCGGCCTGGTGGCCGGCTTCACCGACCCGCTGGTGGACTGCAAGGCGTGCAAGGCGCGCTTCCGCGCCGACAAGCTCGTGGACGGCCAGTGCCCGCGGAAGCCGAGCAAGAAGCCGGGCGAGCACTCGGAGTGCCAGCTCACGGAGCCGCGGCTCTTCAACCTCATGTTCAAGACGTTCATGGGGCCGCTCGAGGATTCGGCGGCGGTGGTCTACCTGCGCCCCGAGACGGCGCAGGGGATCTTCGTGAACTTCCTGAACGTGCAGCAGGCGAGCCGGCAGAAGGTGCCGTTCGGCATCGCGCAGATCGGGAAGGCGTTCCGCAACGAGATCACCCCGGGGAACTTCACCTTCCGCACGCGCGAGTTCGAGCAGATGGAGATGCAGTTCTTCGTGGACCCGGCCGCGCCCGCCGGGCAGCTGACCGACATGGAGTGGTTCGAGTTCTGGAAGGCGCAGCGGATGGCGTGGCATCGCGGGCTCGGCCTCACGGAGAGCCGGCTCCACTTCCACCAGCACACGCCGCAGGAGCTGGCCCACTACGCGCGCGCGGCGTTCGACATCGAGTTCGACTTCGGCGGGACGCTCGGCTTCCAGGAAATCGAAGGGGTGCATCACCGTTCGGACTTCGACCTCGGCGCGCACCAGGCGATGTCGGGGAAGCGGCTCGAGTACGTGGACCAGGTGGC
>JANLSF010000260.1:0-6176 GCA_031362285.1 Gemmatimonadota bacterium
GCGTCGCCACGCGTGGCGCCGGCGCGCGCCGGGTCACGGCGCTCCCCACTCTCCCTCGAAGGCGACGGCCCGGCAAAACGCGGCCTCTCCGCCCTTGAACTTCCAGGGGAAGCAGCCGAGGTGCAGCCGCTTGTTCTGCAGCGAGGGCGCCTCGATCTCGCCGCCCAGGTTCTCGATGTGGATGCAGTCGCTCGGGAAGAGCGCGTTGTGCGTCAACTGGTAGGCGCTGTCGGGAAAGAGCCGGTCCACCGCCTCCTTGCCGCCGAACTTGGCTTCGGCCGCGGCGCGCACGCGATCGCACTGGCCGTGCTGGCCTTTGCCGAGGAAGCGGCCGATGGGCAGGTTCATCGGGTGGTCGGTGGACACGCAGTCGACGCCCCAGATGTGAATCCCCTTCTTGAGGAGCCACGGCACGAGATCGGGGTGGGCGCCCGGGTGGTAGTGATAGTACCGCTCCTCGTCGGGGGCCGAGCCCCAATCCGCGTAGCGGTGCCAGCCGGTGTGGAGGTACAGGATGTCGCCCTGCTTCACCGTCACTCGCCGCTCGATCATCTCCGGCGTGTACAGCGCGAGGTTGTCCATCTCGTCGCGCAGGTCCACCAGCACGCCGGGGCCGCAGAGCCACTCGAGTGGAATCTCGTCGATCGTCTTGCCGGCGGTCACGAAGTGGCGCGGCGCGTCGAGATGCGTCCCCATGTGGTTCGACGTCATGATGTACTGCGCGTTGACCCCCTGTTCCGACTTCCGCTTGATGTACTTGACCTCGAACGGCGGATAGTACGGCCAGAACGAGTTGCGCTCGTTGAGGGGCTGGGACAGGTCGTAGGTCTTCATGGTCACGACTCCTGGCGTGTTTGGGCGCGCGCGGCGGCCCGGGTGGTCGCGCGCTCGAGGGCGCGGCGCGTGAGGACGGTCACCAACTGCCGCCGGTACGCGGCGGAGGCGTGGAGGTCGCTCGGCGGCTCGGCATCGCGCGTACCGGCGAGTGCGGCGGCCTCGCGGAAGAGTTCGGCGCCGGGGCGCTCGCCGTTCACCGCCTTGATCGCGCGCTGGGCGAGCACCGGTCCGTCGCCCACCGAGACGAGGACGATGCGGGCGTCGCGGATGCGCCCCTTGTCATCGAGTCGCAGCGTCGCGGCCACGCCGGCGAGCGCATAGTCACCGTGACGGCGCGCCAGCTCCAGAAAGCACGATCCGGCCGCCCCGTCCAGCCGCGGGATCGCGATGTCCACCAGCAGCTCGCCCGGGGCGAGCGCCGTGGCGAAGAGGCCGGTGAAGAAGGCCTCGGCGGCCATCACCCGCGCGCCCGTCGCGCTCCGCAGGTGGAAGGTCGCGCCGAGGGCCACCATGACGGCCGGCAACTCCGCCGACGGGTCGGCATGGGCGAGGCTGCCGCCGATCGTGCCGCGATTGCGGATCTGCACGTGCGCCACGAGGGGCAGCGCTTCGGCCAACAGCGGCGCGTGCGTGGCGACGCGTGGATCGCGCTCGGCAACGGCCTGGCGCGTCATGGCGCCGAGGTGGAGCACGCCGCCGTCGTCGCGCACGGCGGCCAGCTCGGCGATCGTGTTGAGGTCGACGAGGACCCCCGGCCGCGCGAGGCGGAAGTTCATGGCCGGGATCAGGCTCTGGCCGCCGGCGAGCGCCTTGGCATCGGCATGCTGCGCGAGCAGCGCGAGCGCCTCGTCGAGCGAGGCGGGGCGATGGTAGGCGAACGGGGCCGGCTTCACAGGCGGCTCCGCATCGCCGTGTGGAGCGACTCGAGGGCCTGCGCGGTCATCCGTCGCGACACGGAGTCGAGCAGTCGCTGGCCGACGGCCGCGATCGTGCCCCCCACCTGCACCTCGGCGCGGTACGTCATCTCCGTGCCGCGGGCGTGCTCGAGGAGTTGCACGGTGGCCAGGCCGCGCGTGAAGCCGAACGACCCCTTGCCCTCCACGATCATGCCGTAGCCCCGCGGCGGGTCGCGGTCGGTGAGCGTGACGCCCATCGTGAACTCGGCCGCGGTCACGGGCCCGATGCCGACCTTCATGAGCCCCTCGTAGCGACCGTCGGCGGTCATCGCGAGGCGCATCGCGCCCGGCAGCGACGCACCGAGCACGTCCGCGTCGTGCAACAGCGCATAGACCGCCTCGCGCTTCCCCTCGAACACGAACGATCCCTCGACGACGACCACGTTGCGCTTCGGGGCGCGTCGCCCCGTGAGCAGGCGCGCCAGCTTGTCGGGCGACAGCGGGATCTCGGTGATCTCGATGCCGAATTCGGCGACGGCGTCCTCGAGCGCCTGCGCGAACAGCGCGCCGGTGGGAATGCAGCCCGCCTCGCCGACGCCCTTGAGCCCGAGCGGCGAGTTCGGTGCCGGCGTCTCGCGGTGGGCCATCCGCACGGCTGGCACGTCGGTGGCCGTGGGGATGAGGTAGTCCATGAACGTCGCATTCTGCAGCTGCCCCGTCTCATCGTAGACGAGTTGCTCGAAGAACGCGTTGCCGATGCCGTGGGCCACCCCACCCTGCACCTGGCCTTCGACCAGCATCGGATTGATGAGGGTGCCGCAGTCGTGCACCACGACGTAGCGGAGCACCTGCACCATGGCCGTCTCGGGGTCCACTTCCAGCACCATGGCATGCACGCCGCTGGCCGTCGTGCCGCGATCCGGCCCGTAGTACGCGGTGGCTTCGAGTCCGGGGGCCGATCCCGGGCGCACCGCGCCCCGCAGCGGGTTGGCCTGTCGCGCGAGTTCGCCCAGCGTCAGCCCGTCGTCCGTCGCACCAGCGGCGCGCACGCGGCCGCCGGCCACGACCACGGCCTCGCGCGGGACGGCGAGCACGCGGCTGGCGACGTCGAGGATCCGCTCCCGCACCGCCACCGCCGCGGCGTGGCACGCCGAGCCGGCCACGACGGCCCCGCGGCTGGCGAAGGTGCCGGTGCCCCAGTTGAACTCGCGCGTGTCGCCCGTGCAGACGCTGACGTCCTCGACGTTCACGTCGAGCACCTGGGCGACGATCTGGGCGAACGCGGTGAAGTGCCCCTGTCCCTGCGTCCCCACGCCGGTGGCGACGCGCACCTGTCCGCTGGGGTCGATGGCGACGCGCGCGCCCTCGTAGGGGCCGATCCCGGTGCCCTCGATGTAGGAGACGACGCCGATCCCGAGGTGCCGACCCGCCAGCAACGCCTTCGGTTGTTCCTCCCGCTTGAAGCGATCATAGTCGATGAGGCGCGCGGCCTCGTCGAGCGCCGGGCCGTAGTCGCCGCTGTCATACACGAGCGGCTGGAAGTCCTGATAGATCACCTTGTGGTCGTGCGGGAACTGCCCGCTCGCGAGGTAGTTGCGCCGGCGGATCTCGACCCGGTCGATGCCGAGGGCGCGGGCGGCGCCGTCGAGCAACCGCTCCATCACGAACACGCCGTGCTGCCGCCCGGCGCCGCGCACCGGCGTCACGAGCGTCTTGTTCGTGAAGACGGCCGTGAACTCCGAGTAGTAGTTCGGCACGACGTACGGTCCGAGCAACGTGCACTGCGTGTTGATCGGGATGGTCAGGCCGTACGAGTCATAGGCACCGCTGTCATGCAGGAACACGTCCTTGACGGCGACGATCCGGCCATCGGCGCTCACGCACAACTCGGCGTCGTGGACCTGTCCGCGTTCCTGCGTCGTGCCGGTGAAGTTCTCCCGTCGATCCTCGGTCCACTTGACCGGACGACCGAGCCGCATCGCGGCCCACGGCACGAGCACTTCCTCGGCGTAGAACATCATGATCTTCGGGCCGAACCCTCCACCCACGAACGGCGCGACCACCCGCACTTGCGACTCCCGCAGGCCGAGCTTCGCGGCCAACCCGTTCCGGATCGGGATCGGCGCCTGCGTCGTGTCCCAGACCGTGAGTTCCTCGGCGCGCGCGTCCCATTGCGCGACGACGGCGCGATTCTCGATGGCGCCGCCGATGCCGCGGTCGTAGTGAAAGCGGCGCGCAATGACCGTGTGCGCGGTGCGCTTGGCGGCCTCGTAGTCGCCGATCACCTGCACGACATGGGCCGCCACGTTGTCGGGCAGGTCGTCGTGCACCCGCGGCGCGCGCGCCTCGAGGGCGGCCTCGAGGTCGACCACCGCGCCGAGCGGCTCCCACTCGGCGACGATGTCGTCCACCGCGTCCTCGGCGACGTACCGGCTCTCGGCGACGACCATGGCGACGGGTTCGCCCACATGACGCGACTTGTCGCGCACCAACGGCACCTGGGTCCGCGTCACGAAGGTGAGGCCGTCGATCGGGGGAGGCGGCACGAGGAGCGGGCCGGGCTGCCCGTAGTCGCCGAGGTCGGAGGCGGTGTACACGGCCACCACCCCGGCGCGCTGCCGGGCCACACTCACGTCGAGTCGCGTCAGGCGCGCATGGGCGTGATCGGTGCGCAGGAACGCCACGTGCAGCATGCCGGGCAGTTGCACGTCATCGACGAACAGCGCCCGCCCGGTGAGGAGCCGGACGTCCTCGTTGCGCCGGACGCTGCTACCGACGAGCGGCATCGCGGGCGAGCTCGATGGCGGTCACGATGTTCGCGTAGCCGGTGCAGCGACACAGGTTGCCGGAGAGGGCGACGCGAATCTCGTGTTCCGACGCGTCGGGATGATCGCGGAGAAACGGGACCATCGTCATGAGGATCCCCGGCGTGCAGAAGCCGCACTGGAGACCGTGCGCCTCCTTGAACGCCGCCTGCAGCGGGTGCAGCTCGACCCCCGAGCCAGCCGGCGTGAGTCCCTCGACCGTGGTCACCTCGTGCCCGTCGACCTGCACGGCGAGGATGATGCAGGCGCGCACCGCGTCGCCGTCGAGCATCACCGTGCAGGCTCCGCAGACGCCGTGCTCACAGCCGACGTGGGTGCCGGTGAGCCCGAGGTCCTGCCGGAGAAAGTCGGACAGGAGGAGGCGCGGCTCGACGTCGCGCGCATGCGGCACCCCGTTGACGCTCAGGCCGACGCGCATGCGACGTCGGGGAGGGAGCGCGCCGTGCGGTCACCCGGTCCATGAAAGGGCATGGCCAACAGTGCGGTCCGTCCCGGTCGCGCGCCAGTCTCGACGCGCGGCCGGCAGGGATGGCGGCGCGACCGGGCTCAGACGCGCAGCGTGCCCTCGGCCATCAGCACGCTCGAGCCGCCGACGCGGATGGCGGTGAGCACGCCGCCCACCTTGTCGGCCTCGATCTCGATCAGGCTCGGGCGCCCCATCTCGAATCCCTGCTCGACCACCCAGCGCAACGTGCCGTCCGCGAGGTGGTCGCGTCCGGCCATGTAGCCCGCCAGCACCGCGCACGCCGAGCCCGTGGCCGGATCCTCGGGCACCGACATGCCGGGGGCGAACATCCGCGCGCGGATGTCATGGCCGGGCAGCTCGGCGTCCTTCGCCCACACCATGATGTCCGCCGCCCAGTAGCCCTTGAGCACGGCCTCCCAGCGGTCCATGCGGATGCGCGTCCGGGCCACCGCGTCGCGGCTGCGGAGCGGCACCAGCAGGAAGGGGATCCCGCTCGAGAGCGCCTGCGGCGGCGTGGTGCCGCCGATGATGTCTTCCGGCTCGAGCGAGAGGATCTCGGCCAGCGTCTGCCGCGTGGGCGGTGGCGGGCCCGCCTCGGGGAGCTTGGCCACGGTGAGCTGGGCGAACGTCGGCACGCCATGCTCGGCCCTGATCGTCACGGGGACGGGACCGACCCCCTCCTCGAAGACGATCTTCGTCTCGGCGCCCGTGAGCGGTATCTCGCCGATCGCCGCGAGCACGTGCGCCGAGCCGATGGTGGGATGGCCCGCGAACGGCACTTCGCGTCCCGGCGTGAAGATGCGGAGCTTCCGCGTGCCGCCCTGCTCGGGCGGGAAGACGAACACCGTCTCCGAGTAGTTGAACTCGCTCGTGATGGCCATCATCTGCGCATCGTCGAGCCCGCGCGCGTCGGGCAGGACCGCGAGCTGGTTCCCCCCGAACGCGACGGTCGTGAAGACGTCGGCCGTGCAGTAGCGGTAGTGCACCTATTCCGCCGCCATGTGCGGGTAGCGGTAGTCGGTGGCGGGCACGAAGGTCTCCTTGATCGTGCGCGGGCTGACCCAGCGCATCAGGTTCCACTTCGACCCCGCCTTGTCGTTCGTGCCGCTGCCCCGGGCGCCGCCGAACGGCTGCTGCCCGACCACCGCGCCG
>JANLSF010000283.1:0-7847 GCA_031362285.1 Gemmatimonadota bacterium
GCCGCCGGCGACACCTTCGACGTCTTCGCGGCCGGGTTCGCCGGCGAGGGCGGCACCCCCACGAAGGACGGGCTGCATCGCCCGACCGGACTCGCGCAGGGCCCCGATGGCTCCGTGTACGTGAGCGACGATGCGGGTGGCCGGATCTACAAGATCAGCTACCGCGGGAAGTAGGCGGCGGCGACATCCCGCGTGGGTCGCGAATTGACCCTGCTCCTGCGCGGGACTAACCTTCCCTGCTGGCTGTCCGTCGCTTGGCTGGGACGTTCATCCGGTGGTTCGCACGTGGGAGCGATGGCCGAGAGGCTGAAGGCACCGGTTTGCTAAACCGGCATACGGGTTTACGCCTGTATCGAGGGTTCGAATCCCTCTCGCTCCGTTCGTACGTCCTCGGGTCCGCCGCGCTGGCGGGCCCGTTGTCGTTCCTGCCCCAAGGGATCCCGTGACCGACTCCGCTCCGCGCCTCCGCTTTGCCCCCTCCCCCACCGGCTACCTCCACGTGGGGGGCGCGCGCACCGCGCTCTTCAACTGGCTCTACGCCCGGAAGGTCGGCGGCGCGATGCTCCTCCGCATCGAGGACACCGACAAGGCGAGATCGACCGACGAGAGCACCCGCGCGATCTTCGAGGGGCTCACCTGGCTCGGGCTCGATTGGGACGAGGAGGTCGTCTACCAGGGCGCCAACGTCGAACGCCACGCGGCCGACGCCGATCGGCTGCTCGCCTTCGGCCACGCCTATTGCGACTTCACGACGCAGGCCGAGCTCGAGGCCATGCGAAAGAAGGTCGACGGCAAGGGGCAGGCCTTTCGCGTCGACCGCGACGTGGTGGACCTCCCGCAGGCCGAGGTCGCCGCGCGCATCGCCCGCGGCGACCCGTACGCCATCCGCTTCCGGGTCCCCGAGGGGGTGACCGAGTGGGAGGACCTGGTGCACGGGCGCATCGCCTTCCCGAACAAGGACATCGAGGACTTCATCATCCTCCGGTCCGACCGCACCCCCGTGTACAACCTCGCGGTCGTGTCCGACGACATCGCCATGGGCATCACCATCGTGATGCGCGGCGACGATCACATCTCCAACACGCCCAAGCAGATCCTCCTGTACCGCTCGCTCGGCGCGGCGCTGCCGACCTTCGCGCACCTGCCCATGATCCACAGCACCGACGGGAAGAAGCTCTCCAAGCGGCAGGGCGCCGCCGCCGTGGGCGACTGGCAGCACGAGGGGATCCTGCCGAGCACGATGTGCAACTTCCTCGCGCTCCTCGGCTGGTCCCCGGGCGGGGACCTCGAGGTCATGATGCGCGACGAACTGATTGCGCGGTTCGACGTCGACGGCCTGCTCAAGAAGGCCGCCGTGTTCGACCCGAAGAAGCTGGAGTGGATGAACGGGCAGCACCTCTCGCGGCTCCCGCTCGAGGAGGTGGCGTCACGCGTGCGGCCCGCCCTCGTGGCCGCCGGACTCACCACGGACGCGGAGATCGCCGAGCGCGGCGCGTGGATGAACACCCTCATCGACCTGTTGCGGGTGCGCGCGCGCACCACGGATGACATCGTGCGGCAGGCCACCCCGTACCTGCGCGAGGTCATCACCTACGACGCCGACGCGGTGGCCAAGCAGTGGAAGGACGCGGCGGCCACGCGCGACCTGCTCACGGCCACGGCGGAGCGGTTGGCCGGACTGCCGACGTGGACGCCGACGGCCATGGAGGAGGGGCTGCGCGCGCTGGCGGAGGCCCGCGGCATCACGGCGGGGAAGATCTTCCAGCCGCTGCGCGTGGCCCTCACCGGGTTGGGGGTGAGTCCGGGCATTTTCGAGGTCCTGGAGCTGCTCGGCCAGGAGCGCTCGCTGGCCAGGATCGCCGCCGCCGTCCAGCGCCTCGCCGACCCGGCCTGAGTCCTACTTTTTCGCGCCTCGCAGGCACGCCAAATGTTTGTCGCCATCGCGGGCCGTTCTCGTAGCCGGATGTTGTGCTGGCTCCGGATGTTTGCCATTCTTTGGGGTCGATGAAGACAGCGACGTCGGTCCTAACCGGGCTGACGACGCGGTTCTCGCTCCGCCCGGAGGAACAGATGTCGGAACAGCTGACCGTGATGGAGCGCAAGGTCTATCACTACTTGATGGATTTCCTCTCGGAGAACACCTACCAACCGAGTGTTCGCGACATCGGGCGCCGCTTCCGCATCAAGAGCACGAAGACGGTCAGTGACCTGCTGCAGTCGCTCGCCGCCAAGGGCTACGTCGAGCGGGACGCCTCCCGTTCGCGGGGCGTGCGCCTGCTGGGCGTGCAGTCGGTCGGGGGGACGCAGCCGATCCCGGTCTACGGCGAAGAGACCGCGCTCGACGAGGACTGGAACGGCGGCGACCCCGACGATTGGATCACCCTGGACCGCCGTTTCCTCCCGGCCGACGACGTGGTCTTCCTCCGCACCGACCGCGACCGGTACGCCTCGCGCGGGGTCCTCGAGGGTGACCATGTGCTCGTCAGCCCGTCGGCGCGGGCGAGCGACGGCGACCTCATCACGGCGCGTGTCGGGCAGCGCCTCGTGACGCGCACCCTCACGCACCGCGGTGCGACGATCGTGCTCGAGGGTGACGGCGGCAGCGCGGGTGAGGTCATCATCGCGCCGGGCGACGATTTCCAGGTGTTGGGCGTCGTCGTCGGCGTCTGGCGCGCCTCCCTTCAACCCGTCACCGCGAACAGCGAGTGAGCCGGTCCGGTTGCCCTCCACGCGGAGGGTGACCGGCGCGTCGTCAGGGCGTCGACGCCGGGTAGGCGATGCTCGGCTGCACGACAGGCTGCGTGCCGGGCCCGTTGCCGGGCCGGCCCTTCTGCGCCTCGCCGCGCTCGCGATCCTTCCGCTCACGCGTACGTCGCACCGCGGCGTTGAAGTCCTCCTGCGTCATGGCGCGGGAGACGTTGAACTGGATCTCCGCCGACAGGTTCGCGATGCGGCGCGACTCGTACATCGACGGGCTCGGCGCGTTGGAGTTGAGCGGCAGCATCGCGAGCAGTGCCGTGGGAATCGAGACCGGCCCCAGACGGATGTACTGCTGGTCCATGCCCCACTTGCGCCCGCTCTTGTCCGAGTAGGTCCAGTCCCCCGGCTGGCGCTGGCCGGCCGTCGCCATCCCGACGGCAACGATCGAGTCGCGGTAGCGCAGGAATCGCTCCCCGATCACCGAATCGATGCGCTGCTTGGAGTTGAGCGGCTCAGGCCCACCCAGGCCGCGGGGCGGCGGGCCGTACAGCCGACCGTCAACGAGCGCCGGGCGCATTCCCTCCACCGCACCGGCGGCGGCCGTTCCGCCCGCGCCGGTGCCGGTCTCGGAGCCATTGGCGCCCGCGTCCTCCACCACGACAGTTGTCGGCGGCGCAGGCACCCCATCGGGCACCACGACGGGGGCCACCAACCGCTTCGGCTCGGCGACCTTGCCTCGCTTCGCCGCCCCGGCCGCCACGTTCGACGCGCGCGCCGTCGGTCCTCGGCCGCCCCCCGCACTCACGAACGTGATCCGCTGCTGCGTTCCCGCCGCCGGGAGCTTCCGGTCCAGCCAGTCGGGCATCGGGTAGCCGAGCACGTACCAGCGGAGCGCCGCCCCCGCGACCAGGAGGTGGATCGCGATCGAGGAGATCGCGAAGGGCGTGGCGCGCCAGCGCTTCACGCGGCCGTGGCCCCGAGGCCCGCGAGTACCCGTCCGGCGCGCCGCGCCGCTTCGGCGAGTCGCTCGGGCGGCTGGATGAACGAGATGCGGAAGTAGCCTTCGCCGCCGGCACCGAAGCCGGAGCCCGGCAACACCACCACCCCTTCCTCGTCCATCAGCCGCTCGTGGAAGAGCTTGCTGGGCAACCCGGGGGGAAGCGGGATCCAGAGGTACATCGACGCCTTGGGCGTCTCCACGGCGAAGCCGGCCTCGCGGAAGGACGCCACGGCCGCGTCACGGCGCTCCTGGAAGACGGCCACGTTCCCCGGCACGAAGTCGCGCCAGTGATCGAGGGCCGCCACGCCAGCCGCCTGAATCGCCATGAAGGGACCCGTGTCGGTGAACGACTTGATGCGCGAGAGTGCGGCGGCAATGGGTGGCGCGGCCACCGCCCAGGCGCAGCGCCATCCCGTCATGTTGAACGACTTCGAGAGGGAGTGGAACTCGATGGCGCACTCGCGCGCGCCGTCGATCTCGAAGATGCTCGGCGGGACATAGCCGTCGAAGGCCAACTCCGCGTAGGCATTGTCGTACACCAGCAGGATGCCGAGGGTCCGGCAGCGCGCCACCACCCGCTCGAGGTAGTCCCGCGGCGCGATCGCGGCCGTCGGGTTGTTCGGGTAGTTGAGGAACAGGATCTTCGCGCGCGTGAGCACGGCGTCGGGAATCAGGTCGAGTTCGACGAGAAAATCGTGTTCCGCTCGCAGCGGCACGAGGTATGGTTCGCCGAGCGCGAGCAGGCTGCCACCGACGTACGCCTGGTAGCCGGGCTCGGGGATGATGGCCACGTCGCCCGGGTTCAGGTAGGCGAAGGCGAGGTGGGCCAGCCCCTCCTTGCTGCCGATGAGCGGCACGATTTCGGTCATGGGGTCGAACCGCTGGCCGAACCGGTCCTGCATGTAGCGGCTGGCGGCCTCGCGAAAGGGCACGTGACCCATCCCGAAGCCGTAGCGGTGCATGGCCGGGTTCTTGAGCGCTGCGGCCATCGCCTCGAGCGCCACCGCGGGCGGCGCAAGGTCCGCATCGCCGGCGCCCAGGTCGATCACGTCCACGCCGCGCGCGAGCAGCTCGCGCTTCTTCTGCGGAATGTGCGCGAGCGGGTACGGTGGCAGGGTGCTCATGCGAGCGCTCACGGTCGGCATCAGCGCTCGACCGCCACGGGGTTCGACACCGACGACAGCCCCACCAGCTCGACTTCCACCGTGTCGCCGTCCGCCAGCATGCCCACGCCGGCCGGGGTGCCGGTGGCCACGAGGTCGCCCGGCTCGAGCGTCATCACCTGGCTGATGTAGCTCAGCAGGAAGGGGATGCTGAAGGCCATCTGCGACGCTTGGCCGCGCTGGCGTTCCACGCCGTTGACCCGCGTCACCACGGTGACGCCGCCCAGCTCCGCCGGCGCCACCACTTCGGGCCCGAGCGGGCAGAAGGTGTCGAATCCCTTGGCGCGCGTCCACTGGCCGTCCGACTTCTGCAGGTCGCGCGCGGTGACGTCGTTCACGGCGCACAGGCCGCGAATGGAGCGCGCCGCCGTCGCCTCATCGGCATGGCGCAGCCGGGCCCCGACGATCACCCCGATCTCGCCCTCATACTCCACCTGCTTCGAGGCGGGTGGCATCACGATCGTGGCCCCCGGCGCCAGGAGCGCCGACGTCGGCTTGAGGAAGAGCAATGGCTGCTTGGGGACCTCGTTGCCGAGTTCCTTGGCATGGTCGACGTAGTTGCGGCCGACGCAGACGATCTTGCCGGGACGGGGGACGGACACGGGCAGGGCGGGCGAAGGGACGAGGCGGGCGAACCTTGAAAGATACACCCTCCTGTGGCCCCCCGTGGGCGCGGTCCGGCGCCGAACGTGACCTCGAACGGCATGCAACCGCGGACGTCGACGCCCTGCAGTCCGCTCCCTGCGACACGGCCCCCGCAGATCGCTCTGCGGGGGCCGGACGCCTGATCGGATCGGCCTAGAAGAACCGACCGAACGACAGGTGGAGCGCGTTGGTGCTGTTCACGATGTAGATCTTGCCCTCGGCGAAGCAGGTCGTGCCGCCGCACTTGAAGGAGCCGCCGAAGCCTGGGGCGAAGCCAAGATCGGTGGACGACAGGCCACCGCCGCTCGAGATGTTCATGCCAAGACGGAAAAGGGCGTACGGCTTGAAGCCGCCCGAGGCCTCGATGTGCCAGAGGCCCGTGGCACCGAATCCGAACGAGGTGCCGCTCTTGCCGCCGTTCTTGCCCGTGTAGAAGACGAAGTCAGCCTCGGGACGGATGCCCACGTCCTTGTTGAACCGATACTCGGCGCCGCCCAGCACGCCGAACCCGACGCCCACGGCATTGCCCAGGTCGCCGAACGGAATGACCAGGCTGCCCGCGCCCATGGGGGTCCAACCGCCACCAGAATTCTTTGTCTGGGCTGAGAGCGTGCTTCCGGTGAGCAAGAGGCCCGCACCGAGCACGGCCAGCTTGCGAGTCCACGTCATCATGATCGCTGTGTCCTGTAGAGAGTAAGTGGCGTGTCGGACGCGCATGTCACGACTGGGCGCGGCGACCTTCAACGTTACGCGCGGCTGCCCCCTTTCTGCCATCCCCGACGTGCGGGCCCGTTGTGAGCCGCGTCACGGACCCGCGTGATCTCGGGAAGACGACAAAGCCCCCCGGCCGAAGCGGGGGGGCCTGCCCACCTGGCCGCTGGACTAGAACCGGATGCCGACCGTGATCGGAATGAAGTTCGTGCTCGTTCCCGTCGACTGCACGCTGACGTAGCGCGCCTCGACGAAGATCATCTGCCCGCCGACTTCGAAGTTGATGCCACCGCCACCATTGAAGCCGAACTTGGTCTCGCCGGCCGGACAACCGCCGGGGCAGCCGCTCGCGCTGTTGCTGTACATGCCGAGGCCCGCCGTGACGTAGGGCTTGACCCCGCCATCCGTGGCGATGTCGAAGACGCCGTTGACGCCGAAGCCGAAGCCCGACACCGAGATGGCCGAGAACGCGCCTTTGCCGCCAAAGGTGGTGTACGACACGTCGCCACGCAGGCTGAACTCCGGCGCGAGCTTGTACCACACGTGGCCGGATCCGCCGAAGCCCATGTTGGTGTTGGTCCCGAAGTCGCCCATGGGAAGGGCGATGCCGGCGGACACGCCGAAGCTGACCGGGTTGGACATATTGGCGGAGGACTTCACTTGAGCGGACGCGATCGCGGAGATCGACGCGAGGAGTACCGCAGCAGCTGCAAGACGGTTGCGCTTCATGTGACGAAACCCCCAGGGTGGAATGGGCGCCGGTAGGCGCGCGGCGCGTACGGTTGAAACACGGACGGACAGCACGAACAGAAGTCCCGAAAGACTGGTTGCGGTCCCCAATACGACTGATGGGAAGAGGGCAGCGTCACATGCCGGTTCCACGTGACGGGTCGGACAGCGGGCGCATCGGCAGCCTGGGGAAATCAAGAGGAAGGTGCCCATGGCCACCCGTCCGTCGGGCGACCTCGCCGCCAGCCGCGTACCGGTTGCCCCCCGCGAGCCCCCGTTTCGTCGCCCGAACGAGCCCGCCCGCTCCTGAGCGTTGGCGTTGGTGGACAATGATGCGGTGAAATGCTACGGCAGCACTCGTGCAATCGCTCATAACTATGCGCTTGGGCAGGTGCCGCTTCGGTGCTCCCGTGGTACGGCACTCGCTGCCTCCTTCCCCGCCACCAATACTGCCGTATATTGCCGCTCTTGGCGACAGTTCCCGCCCTGGTCAGAATTGAGAAGCCATGCGTCATCTCGTTGATGGAATGCCCCCCGACGGCTCAGAGGCTTGAAGATGAGACTTTTTGGGATTGCGTCGTATGCCGTCTTTGCTCTGTTGCTCGCCGGGTGCGCGAGTGCATCGTCCTTCGACTTCAGTGTCACTGGCGCAGGTCAAGGACTAAGCCGAGTCACCTCGGAGATCGTGGACGAGTTCGGACCGTCGCTTAGTCCTGATGGAAGCACGCTGCTCTTTGATACTCGACTAGAGAAACTGTCTTCCATCATCGGAATCGACCCGAAATCGGGAGCCCGTCGGACGGTCTATACGGGTAACACGAGTAGCGCTACTGAGCCGACTTGGGCGCCGTCTGGGAAGTTCTTCCTGTATTCATCAAACTCGACAGGCCGATGGAGCT
>JANLSF010000299.1:0-4374 GCA_031362285.1 Gemmatimonadota bacterium
GCCACCTGCGCCGCGGTCGAGGATGCGTTTGCTGCCGCGGCGACCGAGATTGCACCTCCGTGACGACGTCCACCGTGCCGCTCGGCGGCCCTGAGCCGTTGATCGACGTCCACGCGCACTTCGCCTGGCCGGGGACCAACCGCGCCGACTGGGCGCACGTGAACGCGCGCCGGCTCGAGGCCGGTGACCGGATCGGGATCCGCTACCACGTCGCCAGCGTCCTCGGCACGTGGGGCCACCAGTCTCCCACCTACTTCAGTTCGCCGGCCGACGTGCGCAGCGGGAACGACGCGATGTTCGCCATCGCCCGGGCGCACGCCGATCGCGTGCGCGCCTTCGTCCACGTCAATCCCAACGCCGGCGCGGCCGCGCTCGCGGAAGTGGAGCGAGGACGGGCCGAGGGCGCGGTGGGCATCAAGATCGCGGCGGCCCGCCGCTGCGATGACCCGTTGCTCGACCCGATCTGCGCGGTCGCCGCGGCGCAGGGCCTCCCCGTGCTTCATCACCTGTGGCAGCACCGGACGCGGCATTGGCCGGGCCAGGACATCTCCGATGCCGCCGACTACGCCCGGCTGGCAGCGCGCCATCCGCGCGTGTCCTTCATCGCCGCGCATGTCAGCGGTGGCGGCGACTGGCAGCATTCGCTTCCCGCCGCCGCCGACTCGCCGAACATCCTCTTCGACCTGAGTGGCAGTGGGGTGGACCGGGGGATGCTCGAGGAATGCCTGCGCTGGCTCGGAGCGTCGCGCCTGCTGTGGGCCGCCGACCTCACCCTCGACACGGGCCTCGCCAAGCTGCGCGCCCTCGAGGCCGTCGGGCTCCCGGCCGGTGATCTGGCCGACATCCGGTGGCGCAACGCGGCGCGGATCTTCCCCGCCGGCACCTTCTCCTCGCTCGCGGCGGTGGCCCGATGACGCGCCTCGACCTGCATGCCTGGGTCGGCGGCTATCCCTGGCGCCACCTGCCGTCGCCCGATGCGGCGTCGCTGCGTCTTGCACTCGAACAGCACGAATTCACGGGCGCCTGGGTGGGGCACCTGCCGAGCGCCTGGTGGCGCGACCCGGCCCGTGGCAACGCCGAGTTGGTGCGCGACCTCGCGCCGCACGCGGGCGTGCTCATCCCCGCACCCTGCGTTCGCCCGGGATGGCCGAGGTGGCAGGACCAACTGGCACTGGCGCGCGACGCCGGGGCCGATGCGGTCCGGGCCTATCCCACCATCCACGGCATGGGCGCCGACGATCCCGCGTGGATCGAGTTGGGGCACGCGGTCGCTGAAGCCGGGCTCGTCCTCGTGCTCACGCAGCGGTTCGAAGACCTCCGGCAGCGTCATCATCTGGATGCCGCCGGCGACTTGTCGGCGGCGCACGTCCGGGCGCTGGCGCGCGCGACCGGGGCGCACCTGCTCGTCGGGGGGGCCAGCCGGGCGATGATCGAGGAGACCCACGGTGGGCTGACCGCCGCGGAGCAGGGAAGGGTGTGGTACGACCCGAGCTGGCTCTGGGGGCCGCCCGAGGATGAACTCGCCCTCGTGCTCAGGACGATCGGGGCTGACCGGATGGTCGAGGGCACGGGGTGGCCGCTGCGGTTGCCGGAGCAGTTGCGCTCGGCGCGCGAGCTCTTGCCGCCCGCCCTCGCCGGCGTGCCGTTCGCCAGCGCCGAGGCCCTGTCGGCGTCTGCACGCACGCGGACCCGCGCGGACGGCGGTGGGGACCGGAGCGCGCGATAGGGCGCGCGGGGTAACTTCGTGCGCAGCTTGAGCCTGCGGCTTGCTTCCTGACACGCGCGATATCAGTTTTGTCACCCTGAAGCGGTCGCGAGGAGAGAACGCCTCGCGCAACTCGTTCCACGACGTGGGCCGCCCTTCTGGGGCTCGCTCATCTCACCCCTGATCCATGACGCCGAGTTGGAGGAAGTGGGCGGTCGTACCCGGCCTCGTTGCCGTCGCCGCCACTGCACTTTCCGCGCGAATCGTGCACGCCCAGGCGGGCGCACAGCCCGCCGCCGCCGATACCACGACGAAACTGAACCCTCCGCGCGGCCCATGGGGCTACAGCGGCGCGTCGTCGGCGCAGGGCTACTCGCCGGAACAGCCGATCAAGTTTTCGCACCCGGTGCACGTGCAGCAGGCCAAGATGAACTGCCAGTACTGCCACTTTTCGGCCAACAAGTCGCCGGATCCGGGACTGCCTGCCGTCGGCACCTGCATGGGGTGCCACCAGATCGTGAAGACGCAGAGCCCCGAGATCGTGAAGCTCACCAAGTACTGGACCGACAAGAAGCCGATTCCGTGGGTGCGCATCCACCGCGTGCCCAAGTACGCGCACTTCCCGCACATGCGACACGTCAACGCGGGGGTCACCTGCCAGAGCTGCCACGGACAGGTGCAGAAGATGGCGCAGGTGTTCCAGTACGCGTCGCTGAACATGGGCTGGTGCGTGAGTTGCCATGTCAACGGCTACGACCCCGCGAAGGGCGAGATCGCGTCGGGGTACACGAAGACGGCCGCAGGGTGGACGCTGGCGAACAACGCGAGCGCGTCACTGCCCGGCGGCGGCCTGCTGGTGGCCGACGCGAGGGCCCAGGCGGCGTCGCCGGCCGCCGGAGCGCTCGCCAGCGTGCCCGCCATGGGACTCAAGAAGGCGCGCTACGACTGCGCGAGCTGTCACTACTAGCCATACCTGACGTGGGCCGGCCGCGCATTCGGCGTGGACGGCTCCCTGCATGCCGAGTCGAGGAAGCGACTGCATGAGCACTGAGAAGGAGTCCGTCGGCGTCCAGCGCCGGAAGTTCCTGAAGGTCCTGGGAGCCACGAGCGCGGCCACCACGCTCGTCGGCTGCGATTCCGACGGAATCCAGCGACTCATCCCCTACGTCGTCTCGCCCGACCAGACGGTCCCGGGCGTGTCGTCGTACTACGCCAGCGTGTGTCGAGAGTGCGCGGCCGGCTGCGGCATCATCGCCGAGACGCGCGATGGGAAGTCCACCAAGCTCGAGGGCAACCCCGAGCACCCGGTGAACAAGGGCGCCCTCTGCTCGCGCGGCCAGAGCGCGGTGCAGGGCCTCTACAATCCCGATCGCTTCCGGACGCCGATGATCCGGCAGAACGGGACGCTCGTCGCCACGACGTGGGACAAGGCGATGCCGCTCTTCGCGCAGAAGCTCGGCGAGGTGCGCTCGAAGGGAGAGGCCGCCAAGGCGGTGTTCGTGAACCAGCACGAGATCGGCTCCTTCCCTGGCTTCCTCGACCAGTGGCTCGCGAACTACGGCATGCCGGCGCACCTGTCCTACGACGCCGAGGCCGACCTGCCCGCCATCACCGCGCACAAGCAGGTGTACGGCGCGGCGTGGCCGATGTTCGACTTCGACAAGGCCGCCGTCATCGTCTCGTTCGGCGCCGACTTCCTCGACAACTGGGGCCTTCCCGTCCCGCAGCAGCTGGCGTGGGCCGATGCCCGCGGCAAGCTCGCCGACGCGCCGCGCTTCATCTATGTGGGCGCGCGCCGGTCGCTGACCGGGCTGAACGCCGACGAATGGATTCCCGCGCGCGCAGGCGGTGAACTCGCGATTGCCCACTTCCTCGCCGGCAAGGTTACGGCCGACGCGGCCGCGACCGCGGCCGGCGTGAAGAAGGAGCAGCTCGAGGCGCTGGCCAAGGAGCTCAAGGGGGCCAAGGCCTCGCTGCTGCTGGCTGGTGGCTTCGGGCCCAACGCCACCGACCTCTGCGTGGCGGTGGCCGAGCTCAACAAGGCCATGGGCAACGTGGGCGTGACCGTGCGACCGGCGGAGGGCTCGGCCGGCTTCGATCGCATCGCCGGTGCCGCCGACATGCGCGAGCTCGCCGACAGGATGAAGGGCGGCGCGGTGTCGCTGTTCATGGTGCGGGGCGCCAACCCGGCGTATACCACGCCGAAGTCGGTGGGTTTTGCCGGAGCGCTCGCCAAGGTGGCGTTCAAGGTCTCCTTCTCGAGCTTCCCCGACGAAACCACGGAACTCGCGGACCTGGTCCTCCCCGACCACCACGCGCTTGAACAGTGGGGCGATGCCGAGGCTGGCACCGGGCTGGTTGCCATCCAGCAGCCGACGATGGACCCGGTGTTCGACACCCGCGCGACAACCGACGTGCTGATTGCGGCCGCGCAGGGCGACCCCGCCAACTCGGCCCGGTACAAGGAGAAGGACTTCCGTAGCTGGCTGCTGGGGCGCTTCCCGGGCGGTGCCCAGGCGTTCGCCAAGGCGCTCGCGAAGGGCGTCACGGCGGGCAAGCCGGCCGCGGGCGGCGTCGTCGCGGGCCGCACGCTCGGCGTCGCGCCCAGGGTGTCCGACGGTGGCAAGGGCGACTTCAGCCTGATCGTGTATCCGTCGCCCCTGCTCGGT
>JANLSF010000315.1:0-1502 GCA_031362285.1 Gemmatimonadota bacterium
AGTCGTGGCCCTCCCCTCACCCTCGCCGATGACGCGCCCCGCGCGCCGCACCTTCTGGTCCGCACTCGCCGAGCCGGTGCTCGCCGAGTCGCGTGCCCTGCTCAAGCGGAACTGGTCCCAGCTCCCCGAGTCGCTCCGCACGCCGCACCAGATGCTTGGCCGGCAGGGCAACGGCTGCGGCGCGACCATCGGCGCCATGCCGCGCTGCGACTTCGCCTGCCGCGGGTGCTACCTGGGCGAGGAGGCGAACAAGGTCCCCGCCCTGTCCGTGGAGGCAATCAAGGCGCAGATGCTCGCCCTGCGCCCCATCCTGGGCCCGGCCGGCAACCTCCAGCTCACCGACGGCGAGGTGACGCTGCGACCGGAGGAGGAGGTGATCGAGTTGCTGCGCTACGCGCGCGAACTCGACCTGATTCCCATGCTCATGACGCATGGCGACTCGTTCCGCCGGCGTCCGGGGCTGCTCGAGCGGCTGGCCCGCGAGGGGGGACTCACCGAGGTGAGCATCCATGTGGACACCACGCAGCGCGGCCGCGTGGGCGACTACAAGCGGGCGACCACCGAGGCCGAGCTCAACCCGCTGCGCGCCGAATATGCCGAGATGCTGCGCGCGGCGCGCGCCGCCACCGGGGTGAACGTGCGCGCCGCCACCACCATGACGATCACGCCGGAGAACATCGGCGGCGTGGCCGACGTCGTGCGCTGGCTCGTGCACGATCCCGATGCCTTCTTCATGATCTCGTTCCAGCCGATCGCGCAGGTGGGACGCACCGAGGACGGCCTGGGCGACAGCGTGGACGTGGAGGCGCTCTGGCGGGAGATCGCGCGCGGCTGCTACGGCGACGCCAGCGAGGCGTCGGTGTCACGACTCCTGAGCGGCCAGAAGTGGCTCGGCCACTCGGCGTGCAACCGGTTCGTGCACGGGATCGTGGCCAGGCGCGACACGTCGGCCACGTTTCACCCCGTGCGGCAGCATGGCGATGCGACCGACGCGCGCATCGTGGACGGCTTCCTCGCCAGGTTCGGCGGGATCTCGTTCCGGATGGACGCGACGGGTGCGGCCGTGGGACGCGCGCTGGGGCTCGCGTTGCGGGCGCCACTCTTCTTCGCCCGCAACGTGCCGGCGTACGCCGCGCACTGGCTGCGCCGCCTGGGCGACGGCAGCGCGTGGCGCGGCGCCCGCGAGCTCGCGAGCGGGGATCTCACCACGCACGGCTTCCTGTTCGTGAGCCACCACTTCATGAGCAAGGCGCAGCTCGAGACGCCGCTCGGTCAGGAGCGCGTGAAGCAGTGCGTGTTCCACGTGCCGGTGAACGGCGAGCTGGTGAGCATGTGCGAGGTCAACGCGCTCGGCATTCGCGAGCAGTTCTACGCGCAGATCGCACGGCCGCCGCGCCACGCCCCCGCCGAACCGGTGGGCGTCTAGGACGGGCGACGACGGCGCGATCACGCGCCGCCGTCGCCGGCTGGTGCGGGACTACCGCGACGCCATCTTCTTGAAG
>JANLSF010000330.1:0-2042 GCA_031362285.1 Gemmatimonadota bacterium
CGCGCGGTGGTCTACGGCTCGGCCATGGGCAGCTTCGCGGTGGAGGGATTCTCCACGACACGCCTGCTCGAGATCTCGCGGTCCGACATCGAGCGCCGCGTGCAGGCGATCGCACGACTCGTGGCGTTCGAGACGAAGCTCCCCGCATGAGCGCGCCGCTCGACTATCGCGGGGCGGGCGTCGACATCGAGGCCGCCGAAGAGGCGAAAGGGCGCATCAAGCGCCTCGTCGAGAGCACCTTCACGGCGGGCACGCGGGGGTCGTTCGGCGGCTTCGGCGGCATGTTCCGCGTGCCGCCCGGCATGCGCGCGCCCGTGCTCGTCTCCAGCGCCGACGGCGTGGGGACCAAGATCAAGGTCGCGATTGACGCCAACCGACACGACACGATCGGACACGACCTGGTCAATCACTGTGTCAACGACATCCTCGTGCAGGGGGCGGAGCCGCTCTTCTTCCTCGATTACGTGGCGTTCGGGAAGCTCGACCCCGCGGCCGTCGAGGGGGTCGTGGCCGGCGTCGCGGCCGGGTGCCGCGAGAACGGCTGTGCGCTGGTGGGCGGCGAGACCGCCGAGATGCCCGGGCTCTACACGCCCCCCGACTATGACCTGGCCGGTTTCATCGTCGGCGCCGTGGAGGAGGACGAGATTCTCGGTCCCGACCGGGTGCGCGTCGGGGACGCCCTCGTGGCCCTGGCGGCGTCGGGACTGCACACCAATGGTTACTCGTTGGCCCGCCGGATCGTATTTGATCGCATGGGTCTCGGCGTGGGCGACCCGTTTCCCGGGGAGAACGCGTCCGTGGCCGATGTGATGTTGCGCGTGCACCGTTCGTATCGGGCGTCACTCATGCCGGTCCGTGGCATGGTGCGTGCGATGGCACACATCACGGGAGGCGGACTTCCCGGGAACCTCAACCGCGCGCTGCCGGTAGGCTGTGATGCGGTCGTCGAGACCGGCAGTTGGGAAGTGCCCAACCTCTACCGTGTCCTCATGGACGCGGGGCAGGTGGCGCGGGGCGAGATGTTCCGCGCGTTCAACATGGGCGTCGGAATGGTGGTGGTCGTCGACCCCCAGCATGCCGATGCCGTGCTCGGGGCGGCGCGGTCCGCCGGTGTGCACGCATGGGCGTGCGGACAGGTGGTCGCGGGTTCCGGCCAGGTCATCCTCAGCTAGGAGATTCAGATGCGATTTGTCCGACCCGTTGCCATCCTCTCCACCCTCGCCGCGCTTGCGGGGGCGTCCCAGGTTTCGGCACAGTCGTCGAACAGCTGCGCAAGCGTCGGCGCGACGCTCCAGGACGTCTGCTTCAAGGGCGCCGACATCCTCACGTTCATGACCCCGCAACTCGGCAACGGCCTCGCCGGCGGCAACACCACGCCGGGCCAGGGCGGATCGCTGGGCGGTTTCCCGCACTTCGCGATCGCCGTGCGCGCCACTGGCGCCCCGGATGCGAACCTGCCCGACTTCGGCAGCATCGGCTTCCGGGCCTCCGCCACGCCCGCCGACAACATCGGCCTGAAGAAGCAGGCGTTCGGCCTTGGCGCCGTGGACGCCGCGCTCGGCATCTTCTCGGGCATCGGTCTCGGCGTCGGCTCGATCGGCGGCGTGGACGCGCTGGTCAGCGTCTCCTACGTGCCGGAGTTCACCAGCTCCAATTTCGCCGTGAAGCCCGACAATCCCGTGTCCGTGGGCTACGGCGTGCGCGTCTCGATCTTCGACGGCACGGCGCTCCTGCCGAGCATCGGCGCCTCGTACCTCATGCGTTCGCTGCCCAAGACGACCCTCACGGCGACCTCCGCTGGCGCGGGCGCCATTCCGGGCGGCACCGTGACGCTCTCCGGCCTCGATTTCCAGACGACCTCGTGGCGCCTGACGGCGAGCCAGTCGCTGATCATCCTCGGGCAGCCCGACGACGCTCAGCAGTGCAGCGGGTCCCAGTAGCCACAGAGTGGGCAGTGAAGTCACTTCGACACTGCGCGAATAGAGTGGCAGAAAGCGCAATTTCACTTCAGCATCGCCCAAAGTCAGCGTGCGGGTTTCGTC
>JANLSF010000341.1:0-2859 GCA_031362285.1 Gemmatimonadota bacterium
GCCACCTGATCGTCGGTGCGCACCGAGAAGCGCCCCTGGTCCACGTCGAACTGCTCGCGTCCCTGCGACCACACGAGGAAGAGCACCGAGCCGGGTATGTATTCCCACCGGAGCACCGTGTTGGACCGGAACTGCTTGAAGTTGAACGCCCCCGGGTTGCCGCCGGCGTAGCTCTTGAAGCGCCCCGCGTAGGTGAGGGCCCGCGGGTCGTCCACCTCGCGCCAGTTGCTGTACAGCCCCGTGGTGGCGAACGGCTGGGCGTACACCTGCACCGAGAGACGCGGGGTGATCGTGTAGTCGAGGCGCGAGGTGATGGCGAAGGTGCGCTGCGTCAGCCGGGCGACGGTGTAGTGCGTGGTGTCGTTCCCCAGGTCGCCGTAGTTCCCGTTGAACTGCGCATCGTCGATGTTGCGCGAATAGCTCACGCCGATCCGCCCCTGGAAGGAGCTCGAGGCGCGGAAGGTCAGCGACGGATTCACGTTCCAGCCGTGCGAGTGGCCTTCGTCCCCCCCGCTCGCCTGCATGAACAGGTTGAAGCCGATCGCCTTGCGGGGATCGGAGTTCGTGCCGATCCAGGCGCCGGATGACGGCGCACTCCGCAGCGCCGGTCCGCCGCGCGTGGCGCGATCGTCGAAGCTCTCGACGCCGATGTTGCTCTGGAACGCGCCCCAGAACAGCCCCCAGTAGTTGGGAAGCTCCATGTACGAGTTGATGTTGCCGCCGAACCTGGTGGGCATCCCGTCGGCGGAGAACTGGCGGTTGGCATTGAAGTTCACGAACAGCCGGCGATACCAGCTCGTCTGCTCCGTGTACTGCAGCCCCATCCACCCATAAATCCCCTGCTGGTCGGCGCGCGGCAGGAAGCCCAGGTCGTTCATGTTGAAGCCGGCGCTCAGCTTCTGGTACGACACGTTGAACCGGACGATGCCGCCCCCGTTCTTGCTGAACGCCAGCTCGTAGCCGTGGCCATTGAGCGACGTGGCCGTGGTGTCGTACGGCAGGCCGCTGCCGGGACGCTGGAAGTTGTGCACCCCGGAGCGCATCGTGCGCGCGATCGCGTCGGGCGTGCCGGCCACCACCGAGCCGATCGCGAACCCGGTGACCTCGTAGTCGTTGTTCCAGAACCGGTGACGCCAGTCGAGCCCGCC
The DNA here is from genome assembly GCA_031362285.1 of Gemmatimonadota bacterium. Classification (GTDB taxonomy): domain Bacteria; phylum Gemmatimonadota; class Gemmatimonadetes; order Gemmatimonadales; family Gemmatimonadaceae; genus JACPPC01. The sequence continues at coordinate 1,149 of JANLSF010000341.1, forward strand.
CACGTACGCCGAGCGGCGCAGGTACGGGTCGCTGTCGCCGTCGAGCGACCGGTTGGTGGCGGTGAACATCAACCCCACCCCCGAGTTCCCACCCCGGAGGTCCTGCATCATCCGCGTGACGAAGTAGTTGCCCCCCGCCTCCATCGTGCGACCATCCGGCGACGTCACGCGCTGCGTGACGGCATCGAGGACGCCGATCGAGAGGCCGTTGCCCAGGCGCCCCGACAGCTTGGCCGCCGCGAGGATCGGCGTGAACTGGGGCGCCGTCGCATCGCCGTAGAGCCCCGCCAGCTGCGGTGACCGCCCGACGCGGCGCGAGTACAGCAGCCCGTTGCAGGCGCCGTCATCGCAGTTGACGTTGAATGAATTGAAGATCCCCGCGCCCTCGAGGAAGAACGGCCGCCGCTCCTGGAAGAACTGCTCGAACGCGGAGAGGTTCAGCACGCCCGGATCGGCCTCGACCTGCCCGAAGTCGGGATTGATCGTCGCGTCCACGGTGAAGTTGGGGCCGAGCCCCAGCTTCACGTCGGCGCCGAACGTCTGCTGCGTCACCCGGTCGAACTGCGCCCCCGCGCCGAGCGCGCGCTCCTGCTGGAAGTTGCGCGTCACGCTGTAGGGCATCACTTCAAGCCGACGCGGCGGCACCACGCCGTTGATCCCGGTGACGTCGCCGAACTGCGAGGCGAGCCCGGGCTTGGTGCGCCGGTAGAGCGGCCACGACTGCCGCTCCTGCGTCCGGGCGATGTCGCGCCAGATCATGATGCCGAAGGTGTGCGCGTCCTTGTTGGCCATGCGGAGCTGCGACAGCGGAATCCGGTACTCGGCCGTCCACCCCTCGGCGTCCACGCGCGTGGCCACGTCCCACACGCCATCCCACGACTCGTCCTCGGTGTTGTCGCCGTAGATCGCGTAGTCGCGCTTGACCCCCACCGGGTTGACCGCCAGCTCCACTCCGCTGCGCCGGTCGTGGTACGGGTCGAGCATCACCTTGATCCACTCCGACGGCGTGCGCACGTCGCGCCGGCTGAGGAGCGCCACGATCGAGTCGGGATGCGGGTCGTAGGCGCGCACCAGCACGTAGAGGTTCTTGTCGTCGTAGGCCACCTTGGCGGTCGTGCGCATGCTGGGCGCGCCGTCCTCGGTCGGGTCGAAGACCCGGAAGCCGTCGATCAGTTGCGCCTGCTGCCAGAGCGGGGCGCGCTCGTCACCGGAGATCTTGTGCGGCGCCAGGGCCCGGATCGCCGTGGCTGCCATGTCGCCAGCACGGATCACCGGGAGCGGTCCGCCAACGCGCGCGCGCGGCGAGGTACCGCTCGCCGCGCCCGTGTCCGATGCGCCATCGACCGAGCGCGTGGCCGGGCCCTGCGCGGCGACCAGGCCCGGCATGGCGAGAAGTTGGACGAGAAGGACGAAGGGCAGACGTGACATGGACGAAACTCCCGAGACGCGTGATTCGAACGAGGGAGCGAGCGCTGGTGGCCCCACGCGGGGCGCACGGCCGATGTCGATCCCGACGCAGGCTCTGACATGCGATTGCGAAAAAGGGTTTCTTCCGCGCTGCTGTTGCTGAATGACACCACCGCATAACTTCTGGCTCGGATCTGCGCCCCGGGCGTTCGCGCCCATCTCCTTCACGTCCCGAGGCCGCCATGTCGCCACATCGCACGGACGAGCGCTCCATCGGCGCGCTCCTCGCACCCGACATCCTCGC
>JANLSF010000363.1:0-2316 GCA_031362285.1 Gemmatimonadota bacterium
GCCGCACGCCGGGTTCCGCGCGGACATCCCCGACGCGCAGCGCGGCAACGCCGTGTTCGATGAGGCGGCGTACAGCACGGATGGCGCGTTTGTCGTCACCGAGCACCACATGAACTCGCTGCTGCGCATCTGGAACGGCCGCACCGGCGCCCTCGTCGCGCGACTCCCGGCCACGCGGGGCGACGGCCATAGCCTGTTCATCCTCGATGCCACGCACCTCGTGGCCATGGAACACGGAAAGCCCGGGCTGGCCGTGTTCGACCTGCGCACGGGCGCCGTGACCGGACGGATCCCGGCGCCCGCCGATACCCCGGCGGTGGCGCTCGGCATCGGGCCCGACCGCACCGTCATCGTGGCGCGGCCCGGCGTCTTCGAGCTGTGGTCGCTCGACTCGGTGGCCCTTCGCGCTCGCGTCGCCAGCCCGTATCCGCCCTCGCGGACTCGGGCCTGGTGCACGGGCGGCATCTTCGCCACCTACAACCTGAAGAAGTGCTGGGAGGTCTCGCCACACGGTCGGTACCTCGCGCTGGCACAGACCCCGGGCGAACCACTTGGCGCCCGCTCGCGCTTCCTGCTGATGGACCTCCGGGAGCTCACCACGCAGGAGCTCGTGTTGCCGGCCTCCGCGACGGATCAGTCCCTCGCCGCGTTCGCCTTCTCCGACGACGAGACGCTGCTCGCCGTCGGCACCGACGTCGGCGTCCGGATTCGCAACCTCATCGACGGCAGCTGGGTGGCCGAGACGCCAGGGCAGCACAAGCGGAACCGGTTGCTCGGCGCGATGGGGTTCACCGCCGACAACACGCGACTCGTGACGCTCGGTGACCAGCTGCAGATCTCCGCCGTCGAGGTCCCGTCGGGCCGCGTGGTCGGCCGTCTCGAGCCGCCGTTCGACGACTTCGAAGGGATCTTCCGGCTGTCGCGCAACGGCGAGCGGAGCGTCGCCTATCACTTCCTGAGCGACATCCTCGAAGTGGTGGACGGCCGCACGGCGCGGCGCACCGGGTGGGTGTGCCCGTATTTCTGCAACGTGCTGCACAACCCGGTGGCGGTGGCGTTTGCCGTGAGCCCGGACGGCCGATTCGTGGCCGCGGCGCACCGCATGGGGGCGGGACTGTTCGACCCGCTCACCGACCGGCTGATCGCCCCGCTCAACGACGCGCAGCTTCCGCCGCTGGCCGCGCGGTAGTTTGCGGCGATGACGAACTTCCGATGCCGGATCTGGTCCGCCGCGATCGGGCTGGTGCTCGCGGCGTGTGCGCGCACGCCGCTGCCGACGATCACGCCGACCCTGCGCGAGGGGTACGTGACCACTCCCGACTCGGCGCGCCTCTTCTATCGCGTCATCGGCAGCGGTTCGGACACGCTGGTCGCCCTTCACGGAGGCCCCGGCGTGGACCTCGAGAGCATCGCCGGCGACTTCGCCGTGCTGGGTGCGCATCATGTGGTGATCTTCTACGACCAACGAGGCGCCGGGCGTTCGGAGCTGCCCGCGGACACGGCGCGATTGCTCGTGCCGCGGCAGCTGGCCGACCTCGAGGCGATCCGGCGGCACTTCGGGCTCGCCCGCATGACGATCGTGGCGCACTCGTACGGCCCGCTGCTCGCGGCCTCGTATGCCATCGCGCATCCCGACCGCGTGTCGCGCATGGTGTTCTTCGGGCCGGTGCCGCCTCGGCGCGGCGACTTCTGGCAGCGGTTTTCGCAGAACATGCGTCCCCGCTTGGACAGCGTGACCGGCGAGCGCCTCGCCGATGCCGGCCGTCGACTGGGCGATCCGTCGACCGACGCGCGCGTCGCCTGTCGTGACTACTGGGCGGCGGCCATGGTGCCGCGGCTCGCCGAACCGGTGCGCACGCTGCCGCTCGTGCGCTCCGACCTGTGCGCCTCGGATCCGGCCGGCATCCGATACGGCCTCACGGTCACCAATCGGGTGGTCATGGGGTCGTACGGTGACTGGGACCTGCGGGCCGCGTTGCGCGGCGTGTCCGCGCCCACGCTGGTGGTGCACGGGGAGGACGAGGCGATTCCCATGGATCTCGTGGCCGAGTGGGTGCAGGCGCTACCCAGCGCCACGCTCGTGAAGGTGCCGCGCGCCGCGCACTTCACGTATGCGGAGCGGCCGGAACTCGTGTGGCCGCAGGTGGAGCAGTTCCTCGCGCGCCCGGCCGGAGCCACGGGTCGCTGAGCCGTCGGATGCCGAGGGACACGACGTCAGGTCCCCGACGCCATCGCGCCCGCCCCGCGTGACGACGGGCGGGCGCGATGGTCCGGCGGGCGGGGGCGTGGTCAGTTGTGCGGGGACGTCACGTTCGC
>JANLSF010000161.1:0-2472 GCA_031362285.1 Gemmatimonadota bacterium
GGTGGCGTCGCCGAAGCGGCCCAGCGGGCGCAGCGAGCGGCACGTCCAGCCGTGCCGCCGACGCCGATTCAGGTGACGGCCGACGTGGTGGCCACCGCCGACGGCTCAATTCTGCCTCGCGCCTCCATTCGACTCACGCGAACGCGCCGGGGAGTGGCGACCCCCGTCGACGTGGACTTCTTCGAGGCGTACTGGGCGCCGCTGACCGAGGCGCGCGTCACGCTTCGGGACACCCTCTGGTTCTTCGTCGGGGCGGCCGTCAATGGACTCGTCTTCTCGGTGAGCCCGGGGCACTATGATCGCTGGATGTTCAACCAGATCAAGACGTTCCCGCTTCCGCCGCGACGGATCTGGCAGTTCGCCGCCGTGCTGGGCGTGCTCCTCCTCCTCGCCGGTGCGTTGGCGTCGGTGGCGCTGCTCGGCGTGGGGGGCACCGGACACGCGATGGGCGTCGGCACGCTGTCGCCGGAGCGCGGCATTCGCTGGGCCGCCGGTGCCGCATCGTTGCTGGCGACGGCCGTGATGCTGGCCGCTGCCGCGTGGGCGGGTTCGTGGGTGCTGTCCGGGCTGCCTGAGGACTTGGGCGTGATGTGGCGGAGGCTGCTGCTGGCTCTCTCCGCTCTCGGGGTTGCGGCCTTGAGCGCCTGGGTCGCGTGGACCGGCTATGCACGCATGGTGGAGCAATGGCTCGGTCCGTGCCACGCGCAGATGGGGGCGGTGTGCACCGACTGGTCCCTCGTCCCGCTGCTGGGCCCGGTGGCCCTCGGCGTCGTGATCGGCGTGATCCTGGCGGTGCTCCGCTTCTTCCTGGTGCAGTATGCGGGGGACGTGGCCGTCTACATCTCGCCGTTCAAGGTCAGCCGGTATCAGGAGATTCGCGACGCGATTCAGGCCGTGGGCCGGAAGGTGGCGCGCCACGTGTACTCCGCCGGTAGCCAGAACGCCTCCCCGTACGACGAGGTGGCATTCGTGGGCCACTCGCTCGGCTCCGTGCTGGCGTATGACACCCTGAACGACGCGATCAACCGAGACACGGTGGCGGGCGGCTGGGGCACGCCAGGGAACTTCGCCGTCGTGCGGCGCACGAAGCTGCTGCTCACGTTCGGCTCGCCGCTCGACAAGACGGCGTTCGTCTTCAGGACGCAGGGTGCGCGCGACGCCTTCGACGTGCGCGAGGCGCTCGCCGCCAACATGCAACCGCTGATCCTGAACCCGAGCCTCTTCACGGGCGCGTGGATCAACATCTGGTCGCCGATGGACGTGATCTCGGGCGCCCTCGAGTACTACGATCCCCCGCATCCGCGTCCGGTCGGCACGGGGCGCTCCGCCGTTGACAACCGGACGATGAAGAAGGGGTGGCCGATCCTGGCGCACACGGCCTATTGGAGCCAGCCCGAGGTACGGGACGCGATCTACCACTACCTGACGAACTAGCAGGCATGGCGCGCACGACAGGCATTGTCACGGAGGAGGGTCGCGTGAACACCGAGGCGGAATCGCGAGCGGGGGTGAGCCCCGGGGACGTGGAGAACTGGGCGCTCCAGGATTGGGTGTACTGGCTGCTGCTGGCCCTCCTGCCGACGGTCGGGGTGATCGTGCTCGCCTGGTACGGCAGCACGATTGCGTCCACGAAGTTCTCCCTGATCGGTGTCCTGCTCGGGTTGGCGGCGCTCCTCGTCGGCTTTCTCGTCGGTTTCCTGTTCGGCATTCCGCGTACCCTGCAGTCGGATGCGCCCCCTCCGGCGGCGGCCGGGGCCGCTCCCTCGGATGTGCGCTACCAACCCAACACGAATCTCGAGCAGATCTCCGACTGGCTGACCAAGATCATCGTCGGCGTCACGCTCGTGGAGTTCACGCGGATCGCAAAGGCGCTGCAGGATCTTGGCGAGTACGTGCGCCGAGATATCATGGGGAGCGCGACGATCACCACTGCGGCGACGTTCGACGGCGTGGTGACCGTGACCGTCGCCGCGATCGTGTATTTCGGCCTCGCGGGGTTCCTCGGCGGATACATGTGGACGCGCCTCGAGTTCAGCGGACTCCTCCGGAGCTCGGAGAAGGAGTCGTTGGAGCGCCTTCAACGGGAACTGCCGGAGCTGCAGAAGCAGCTCTCGGAAAGCGATCGGCGGGCGCGCGGGCTGGCCAACGTCGTTGCCGACAGCAACGAGCCAGTTGCCGTGGACACGCGAGATCTGGCGCAGACGCTGAGCCCGCCAGTCGCCTCGGCGCTGGAGCAATTCGAGCGGCAGGAGGTGGTGTGGGACTCCGATCCCGTCGCGGATCTGTTCGGCAGTCTGCGCGGCCGAAACGCGAAGGGGCGACGGCTGAGCGCGACCGCGACGCGGATGGATGGCGTCCGCTACATGATCCAGGCGCGACTTTCGTCCGAAGGAGGCGACCCGCTTGCGGGTGACGCGGTCTTCCTGCTGCATCCGACCTTCGCGAATCGCGTCCAGCAGGTCGGCTTCGGTG
>JANLSF010000386.1:0-2100 GCA_031362285.1 Gemmatimonadota bacterium
CTTGACGTTGCGTTCGCGCGCGCGCTTGATCGCGGCGTACACGATCTTGTATGGCTCGGCGTTGGGGCGCGGCACGCCGAAGGCGCCACGCGGGTAGTGCGAGGGGTAGACCATCGGCAGCAGCACGTCGGTCACGGGAGCGAGCGTCTCCCACTGTTGCGCCACTTCGAGCGCACCGGGAATCGTGGTCACGAGCCCGAAGATGTCCGCGGTCACGCGCACCCCGAACGGATGCATGCGCGCCTGCGCTTCCTTGAGGAAGTTCGCGATCACCTGCGGCTTCGGGGTCGCGTCGGCGCCCGGGAAGACCTGCACCGGGAGTGACTTGTACGGCTCCGGGAAGCGGATGTAGTCGAACTGGACCTCGCGGAAGCCGGCCTTCACCAGCTCCTCGGCCACGCCGATGTTGTACGTCCACAACTCGTGGTTGCTCGGGTTGACCCACGCGAGCCCCTTGTGGTCGCGCCAGATCGAGCCATCCTGCTTGCGGATCGTCCACGTCGGATTGACGCGCGCCGTCACCGAATCCTTGAAGACGACGATGCGCGCGATGGCGAGGATCTTGTGCGCCTTGAGCGTGTCGAGGAGCGCCTTCAGGTTCTTCACCTGGCCCGACGTCCCCGCATTGCGCGCGAACGCGGGGTTCGCCGACTGGTAGTTGAGCCCGAACTCGTCCTTCATGTCGATGACCAGCGCGTTGACCTCCGTGCGATCGGCCATGCCGATGAGCGACGCCATCTTCCTGCCGCTCTGCGAGGCCCAGCGATTCACGTAGAGGCCACGCACGATCGGCGTATCGAGGGTGGCCGCGCGGACGAGGGCCGGCGCGGCGGCAACGGCGGAGGCGGCGGCGGGCGCCTGCGCGGTGATGGACGCGAACGGAAGCAGGGGGAAGGTGACGGCGAGCAGGCGAACGGCGGCAGCACGGAGCATCGAGAGTGGTGGCGGTGAGGGGAGTTGCGCGGGAGAACGCGGGAAATCTAGCGATGTCATGCCGCTATATTCCCCCGTTCATGCGACGCCTCCTCTGTACTGCCGCCGGCATGGCGGGCCTCGCGTGTGGACGGCCGCCGGACGGCCCGCGCCCCCCGGTGGCCGAGTTTCTCGTGGCCACCGCCGACTCCACGTACTGGGTGCGCGCCGACTCGGCCGGCATCCGGCTCAAGGGGGCCCCCCTGACGGTGGCCCGCATCGATGGCCGCTTCGTCGAGATCTTCGTGGCCGACGAAGACCGCTCCTTCCAGGACGCGGTCTTCATGAGCCAGCGCGTGTACACGCGCGACTTGCTCACCGGCGACTCGACCCTGGTCTGGCGCGACACGGTGATCCCGCTCATGGCGGTCGCGTGGGGGCGCACGCATGCCGAAAGCGTGCCACTGCGTCCCGACGACGAGGCGGACGACCAGCTGCACCGCCGGGCGACGCTCGACGTGACCGTGCTCGGCGTCCACGGCAAGTGGGTATCGCTCCGACTGCACCACGACCTCGAGGACGAGCGGCAGCCCCTGCGGCACCGCACCGAGCGAACGGTGGTGGACCTCACGTCGGGACGCGTGACCCCCCTGGCGGAACTGTTCGGAGACTCGCAGGCGGACCTCCTGATGACCGAGGCCCGGCGGCAGGTGTCCCTGGCACGTGACTCGGCCGGCCGGCTGCCGTCGGATCAGCGGCTGGCCGCCCTGCGCGCCGTGCGCCTCCTCGGCGTGACGGAGGAGCGGTTCGCCCTCGTCGCGCTCGGGGGACGGCGCCCCGGCGCCGAGTTCCTGGCGGCCGCCAACGGCTTCACCGAGGACGACCCGAGCCTGGCCCTCCAGGTGGAGGCGGCGCCGACCGCCACGTGGTGGACGCAGTCCGAACGGGAGCGCCACCCGGACACGACGATGACGGGCGGTGGCCGCGGGCCGGTCGCCCGATGGCGTCGTGCGGGATACGACCTGCTGGCCCGGAGCGACACGGGGACGGGTCCGACCATGCTTGTCCTCCGCGATTGGCGCTCGCACGAATTTCCCGTGGCGGCCGTGGGGGGGAGCGTGGAGGGCATCACCTGGCTCGAGCACCCCGCGCTCGACACCGCCCAGCGGGCCGCGCTGGCCCGCGCCT
>JANLSF010000387.1:0-3780 GCA_031362285.1 Gemmatimonadota bacterium
CCACTGGAGCCCGCCCGGGGTGCGGTCGAGCGCCGTGGTGAGGGCGCGACTGTTACGGCCGTCGGCGTCCATCACGTACAGGGTGGCGTCCTTCCAGGTGGCGTCGGTGGAGTCGAAGCCGGTGTAGGCGATTCTTTTCCCGTCGGGCGACGGCGTGGGCTGGTTGTCGGGCCCCTTGCGCGTGGTGAGCGCGCGGATGGCGCCGCCGTGCACGTCGGCGGCATAGATCTCCGACTCGCGCCAGGCATGCTCGGCGTTCGGCGTGCGCAGCCCGCTGAAGACCAGCATGTTGTTGTCGAGCCAGTGCGGCGTGCCGTGGTTCCAGTCGCCGTTGGTCACCTGGCGCGCGGTGCCGCCCGAGGCGTCGATGGTGAAGACATGCGTCCAGCCGTCGTCCACGAACCCCTGCCGGTCCTGCCGGTAGTCGAGCCGCGTGACCACCCTGGGCGGCTCCGTCCACTTGGCGCCCTTGGGCGCGCTCGGGAGGGGGACGCGGGCGAACGGGTCGTCGCGCTTCCCGGGCACGCTCATGTTGAAGGCGAGGTACCGGCCGTCGGGGGACCTCTGCAGGGCCGACGGCGCGTCGGTGAGGTGCGAGATCTGCGTCACCGCGCCCTCGGCGTCCATGTAGCGCACGAACAGCTGCGGGCCCGTGGGCTCCCCCTTGGCCACGTAGGCAATCCGCTTGCCGTCGGGGCTCCACTGCACGCCGTTGCCGTTCACCAGGAAGCGCGGCTGCGAGCCGTCGGCGTTCATCATCCAGATGGACGACTCCCACTTGTCGTTCGCCTTGTCGATCCAGCGGCGCACGAACAGGATGCGCGCGCCGTCGGGGGACAGCTGCGGCGCCTGCACGTCCTCCCAGTCGAGGTAGTCGGCGAGTTGGAGGCGAGTGGGGCGGTCCTGCGCGGCGAGCAGCGCGGGAAGCGCGAGGGCGACGAGGACGGCGCGACGTAGCGGGCGGATCACGGGGGCTCCTGGAGCGGGTCTGGGGAGAAGGTACCGCTCCCCGGCCACGGCGCCACCGCAGATGGTCCGGCCACGCCACTAGACTACGCGAGCACCGCCGTCACCCCGCGAGACGCCGCCATGCGCCCACTTCCCGTCGTGCGGGACGTCCTGCGAACCCCGGACGCCCGGTTCGCCAACCTCCCCGACTTCCCGTACACGCCGCACTACACCGAGGTGGGCGGGCTTCGGGTGGCGCACATCGACAAAGGGCCGCGCGACGCGCCGCCGGTGTTGCTCATGCACGGCGAACCCACCTGGTCGTTCCTCTACCGCAAGATGATTCCGGTGCTGGTGGCGGCGGGCCATCGCGTGATTGCGCCCGACCTCGTGGGGTTCGGGCGTTCCGACAAGCCGTCGCGCGCGTCCGACTACTCGTACCTCAACGAGGTGCTGTGGATGACGGCGTGGATGGAGGCCAACGACCTGCGTCGCATCACCCTGTTCTGCCAGGACTGGGGCTCGCTCATCGGCCTGCGCATGGTGGCCGAGTCGCCGGACCGGTTCGACCGCATCGTGCTGGCGAACGGCGGGCTCCCCACGGGGATGCAGCGGATGCCGCCCGCCTTCGCCGTGTGGCGCGCCTTCGCCCGCTCCAGTCCGTGGTTCCCCATCGGACGCATCGTGCGCGCGGGGTGCGCCGAGGGCTTGAGCGACGCCGAGGTGGCGGCGTACGACGCCCCGTTCCCCACGAGTGCGCACAAGCTGGCCACCCGGCTCTTCCCGACCTTCGTGCCCACGTCCCCCGGCGATCCCGAGCGCGAGCGCAACGAGCGCGCGTGGGAGCTCTTCACGACGTGGCGGAAGCCGTTCCTCACCCTGTTCAGCAACCGCGATCCGATCACCCGCGGCGGCGAACGGGCATGGCAGGCGCGGGTACCCGGCGCCCAAGGGCAGCCGCATGCCGTGACGCGCGGCGCGGGACACTTCCTGCAGGAGGACCGCGGCGCCGAGGTGGCGCGCGCGATCGCGGCGTTCATTGCGGCGACGCCCGCATGATCGTGGTGAGCGTGGCCCGCACGATCTCCCGGTTCGCCACGCGCGCCACGCCCCGCGTCTTGCAGACGCCGCGCCGGAACTGCAGCAGCTCGATCGAGAGGTCGATCACGTCGCCCGCGATCGCCTGGCCCCGGCAGCGCACACGGTCGAAGCCGAGGAAGTAGCCGATCGCGCCGGGGGTGCCCGCCATCAGCGCTTGCAGGACCGCTGCGGAGAGCTGGGCCAGCGACTCGACGATGAGCAGGTGTGGCATGGGATGGAGCGTCCCGTTCGCGTCGGGGCCGATGAGCGACCACTCCGAACCGGTGACGAGCTTCGTGCCTTCCGCGCGTCGCCCCGGCTCGACCACGCGCATCCGGTCCACGAGCAGGAACGGAAAGCGATGCGGGAGCAGGGCGAGCGGGTCGAGGTCGACGATCGGGTGGACCATGCGTGGAATTCTATGCATCAGGAATGGGGCCGGGGTAGATTTCAGGAGGCTCTCCACCTCCCACTACACGACCCGTGCGCTACTCCGCACTGACCGCTCGCATTGCCGGCGAAGGCACCGACGCCTGGATCGTCCATGACCTCGCCATGCAGCGGCAGGCGGCGGGCGACGACATCGTGCTGCTCTCCATCGGCGACCCCGACTTCGACACGCCGGCGCCCATCCGGGAGGCGGCCATCGAGGCGCTGCGCCGTGGCCGCACCCACTATGCGCCCATTGGCGGCGAGCCGGCGTTGCGGCATGCGATTGCCCTGCACACGAAGCGGACCAGCGGCGTCGAGGTGGATCCCGAGCAGGTGACGGTGTTCCCCGGCGCGCAGGCGGCGCTGTTCGCCGTGGCCCAGTGCCTGTTCGAGTCGGGCGACGAAGTGATCGCCTGCGAGCCCACGTACGTCACGTACGAGGCGGTGCTGGGCGCTCCCGGCGCGCGGATGGTGCAGATCCCGCTCCGCCCGGAGCACCGGTTCCACCTCGAACCCGACGTGCTCGCACGGGCGATCACCCCGCGCACGCGTGGCGTGATGGTGAACTTTCCGCACAACCCCACGGGGGCGGGGCTGACCGCCGCCGAGGCGGCCCGCGTGGCCGAGCTGTGCCGCTCGCACGACCTGTGGTGCATTTCCGACGAGGTGTACGCGTCGCTCAACTACGGCACGCCGCACCAGAGCCCGTTGGCCTTTCCCGGCATGCTCGAGCGCGGCGTGATGATCTCGAGCCTGTCCAAGTCGCACGCCATGACCGGCTGGCGCTGCGGCTGGTCCATCACGCCGCCGGCACTCACGCAGCACTTGAATCACATTGCGCGGGCCATGTTCTTCGGCGTGCCGACGTTCATCCAGGATGCGGCCGCGGTGGCGCTGGCGTCGGACAGCGCCGACCTCGAGCACATTCGCGCGTCGTACCAGCGGCGCGCCCGGGTGGTGGTGGACGCTCTGGCGCAGGTGCCGGGGGTGAGCGTGCGCATGCCTGACGCCGGCATGTACGTCTTCGCCGACATCCGCGGCACGGGGCTCGACGGCAAGCAGTTCGCCCGCGGGTTGCTCGACGCCGAGGGGGTGGCGGTGACGCCGGGCGAGGGATTCGGCGCCAGTGGCGCCGGCCACGTGCGCATGACCCTCGGCGTGAACGAGGACCGGCTGCGCGAGGCGTGCCAGCGGATCAACCGGTTCGCCGCGACGATCGGCCAGCCGGTGGGGTGAGGCGGTCCGCCTCGCGGTGGTGATGGCGCACCGTCGCGTTCGCGTCCATACTGCCGAGTCCGCATGACACGCGCGTGCGGACTC
>JANLSF010000162.1:0-4686 GCA_031362285.1 Gemmatimonadota bacterium
GATCTCGCCGGTGCCGGCGCGCAGCGCCACGATGGAGGACGCGTAGAGATTGTCGCCCGCCGTGGTGCCGCGCAGTTCCGGATACCACGGCGACGCGTTCGCGGTGCCGACGTAGATCAGGTCCAGCGCCGGGTCGTACACGATGGGATCCCACGGGCTCCCGCCACCGCCGCCCTTCCACCATTCGCCCGACCAGGTGGACGCCGCGCGCTTGAGCGCCTCCGACTCGAACGGCTTGGACGGGTCGCCCGGCACCATGTACGACCGCCAGGCCAGTGCACCAGTCTCGGCGTCATACGCGGACACGAAGCCACGGGCCGCGTACTCCGACCCCGCGTTGCCGATCACGACGCGACTCTTCACGATCTTCGGCGCGCCGGTGATCGCATACGGGCCATCCTTGGGCGTGGTCTGCACCGTCCACGCCGGCTTCCCCGTTGTCCGGTCGAGCGCGACGAGGCGCCCGTCAATCGTGCCCACGTACACGCGCCCCTTGTAGAGCGCCACGCCGCGGTTGACCACGTCGCAGCAGACGAACTTCGCGTGTTCCTTGGGCACCTCGGGGTCGTGCTTCCACAGCACGGTGCCTCGGCGCGCGTCGAGGGCGTACACCACGCTCCACGCGCTCGTGGTGAAGAGCACGCCGTCGCTCACGAGCGAGGTGGCCTCGAGGCCGCGCAACGTCCGCAGGTCGGCGGTCCACGCGAGGCCGAGCCGGCCCACGGTCGCTTCGTTGACCTGCCGGAGCGGGCTGTGCCGCTGTTCGGTGTAGGTGCGGCCGTATGAGAGCCAGTTCGCCGAGTCGGCGTCGGCGGCGCGGAGCTTGGCGTCGTCGATGCCGCGCGCTGGGCCGCACGCGGCGAGCGCGACCGAGACGGCGAGGAGGAGCGACGAGCGTGCAGGCGTCATGAATTCTCAGGGGATGCGTTCGGGGGGAAGGCCCGCCACTTCGGCTACTTCCCCTTGGCCGTGGTCAGCCGTCGCAACTCGCTGAACCAGTTCTGCACGATCAGGTACCGCGACCGCGGTGCCGCGGCCGACGTGTCGGCTGGCGCGCGTGCCGCCATGGCGACCACGAACCGTCGTCCATCGGGGTGGAGGTCCCAGTTCACGACGCCATCGGCATCGAGCACGCTCACGACTTCCGGCGCCTGCACCACCACCGTCGGCGTCCGCTCGATGCGCGCACGGAAGAGCGTGTCCACCTGCCCGGCCGGCCGCCAGAAGTACACGTACTTTCCGTCGGGCGACCAGCGCGCGGCCACGCCGGGGCCGCGGGAGATGTTCCATTTCCCCTGCGGCACCGGGAAATCCCGCATCCAGATCTGGTCACCGCCCGTCTCGTTCGACGTGAAGGCCATCAGCTTCTTGTCACTCGAGAGCCAGGGCTCGGCCTCGCTGAAGGGCGACTGCAGGTACGGCACCGGCACGCTCCCGGAGTCCGCGCCCATCGTGAACACGTCGTAGGCGCGGTTGGGAGTCATCGCATTGAAGAGCAACGTCTTGTCGTCGACCCACTGCTGGGCCTGGATTTCCGCTGCCTTGAGCGTCGTCAGCCGACGCTCGGGACCACTGTTGTCCGCCGGCTTGATGTAGAGCTCCTCGCCGGTGTTCAGGAACTTGTCGAACAGGATGTGCTTTCCATCGGGCGACCACACGGGTTCATCGTTGTCTCCCTCGAACGTCAACTGCGTGTACGTGCCCGTGACGAGGTTCACGGTGTAGATGTCGGTCTGGCTTCCACGCCCGATGGCTGCGACCTCCATGGCGATCGACCGGCCGTCGCGGGAAAACCGCGGGAAGTTGCGCCGTGCCGACGGCAGCCGCACGGTGTCGGCGCCGTGTCCGGGATCCACGATGACGAGCCGATTCGTCCCGCCGCCCGCGCTCCCCGGCGCGTCGTACTGGACGAGCACGCCGGTGGCCGACACGGAGTACCCGCGCGTTGACGTCTGCGCTCCCGCGCGCTCGAGGACGCGAACGGGGGCCCCCTGCACGCGATGGCGCGGGAGGTCGAAGGCGACGGCAAAGAGCCCGCCGTCCTCGCTGTTGTAGAGGATGTGGCCGGTGGGCACGTACACGGGCGACCTGCCGCCGGACATCAGCGCGATCGACGAGTCGCTCTTGAAGTCGTGCAGCAAGACCACATTCCCGAACGAGTACAACACGCCGCTGCCGTCGGGGAGGAGGAAGGGCAGACGAGCCGTCACCTTGGGTATCGGCACGGGGTCGCCGCCGGTGACGGAGACCCGAAAGACGCCCGTGGGTCCCGCAAAGACGATCTGGTCGTTCGTCCCCCAGTGCGGTGTGAAGGGATCAACGGCGCCACCGCCAACCAGCTTGACGGCGCCGCCGCCCCCCACCGAGATCTTCACCAGCGAGCGGTCGCTCGCCTTTCGGAACACGATCCACTGGTTGTCGGGCGAGAACGACGGCGCGTAGCCCGACTCCGTGCCGGCGAGCTTCCGGAACTCCGGGTCACCGTCCAGGTGGCGCAGGTAGATCGCCTCCTCGGAGCCCACTGTGCCGGCGACGGCGAGCATCGATCCGTCCGGCGAGATGACGACCTCCCGGTTGGGCGCCATGGTCACGGCGCCAAGGACCAGGTCGAACCTCCGGGCCGGCTCCTCCGGCGCTCGGCGCATCCAGCCGGCCGCTGCCGCGATCACCGCGACCGCTGCCAGTCCCCACGCGAGCGCGCTGGCGCGGCGGCCGCCCCGAGCTGCCGCCGCGTCGCGCGCGCTGTCCGCGGCGCCGGCCAATGCCGCGGTCCCGTACGTGTACGTCTCCATCGCCAGCGCATCACGGAACGCCTTCGCGGTCTCGAACCGGTCGGCCGGCAGCTTCTCCAGCGCGCGGGCCAGCGCCGCCGCCACGTGCGGTGGCACCGACTTCCGGTGCACCGTCACCGGCTCGGCCGGCGTGGTGATGATCTTCATGATGATCTGCTGCGCCGACGCGCCCACATGCGGCGGGTTGCCGGTGAGCATCTCGTACAGCACCGACGCCAGCGAGTACACGTCCGACCGCGGCGACAGGTCCTTCTCGGCCGTGGCCTGCTCCGGGCTCATGTAGTGCGGCGTGCCGAGCGAGAGGCCGGTCTCGGTCATGCGCCCGCCGGCGGCGGCGCTCACCGCGAGCGCGATGCCGAAGTCCATGACCATCGCCCGCCCGTCGTGCAGGAGCAGGTTCTCGGGCTTGATGTCGCGGTGGATCACCCCGCTCCGATGCGCGTAGTCCAGCGCGTCGGCCACCTCGCGCGTGATCCGCACCGCCTCCTCCACCCCGAACTGCGTCTCCCGGTTCAGCTTCTCGCGGATCGTCTCGCCCTGGATGTACGGCATCACGTAGAACAGGAAGCCGCCCGCGGTGCCACTGTCGAACAACGGCAGGATGTGCGGGTGCTGCAGCGCCGCCGTGGTCTTGATCTCGACCACGAACCGTTCGGCACCCAGGACCGCGGCCAGCTCCGGCTTGAGCACCTTGACCGCGACCTTCCGGTCGTGCTTCAGGTCCTCGGCGAGGTAGACGGTGGCCATGCCGCCCGCGCCGAGCGCGCGCTCGATGCGGTAGCGGTCGGAGAGGGCCTCGGCGAGCGAGGCGGGCACGTCGATGGTCACGTTGAAGGTCTCGCGTGGGGAAATGGCGCGCTGAACTATGGCACGCGGGAGGCCGGGTGGCTACGCCACCGGGGATAGCTCACCGGTTGCATCGGCCGCCCGAAGCCGGCAACCTTCGGTGACCCGGGAGCGTTCCTGCAGCAGCCGGTTCTCCCCAACCCAACGCGATGCGTCCGCTCCGCCGATTCCTGCCGCTGGTCGTCCTGCTCGTCGTCGCCAGCGCGCTCTATGCGGGCTACCGTCGCCTCGCGGCACGGCCGCCCCTGATCGAGGTCACCACCGCGCGCACCGAGAACGCCGTGCGCGTGCTGGCGGTGACCGGACGACTGCGCCCACGGCTGGCCAACCAGGTGCAATCGCTGGTCGCGGGCACCATCCTCACCCTCACGCACGAGGAGGGGGACGCGGTGCAGCGCGGCGACGTGCTCGCCACGCTGGATGCGCAAACCTCGCGCGCGGCGATCCGCCAGGCCGCCTCACAGGTGAGCGCGCGCCGTCTCGACGTGCAGCAGCGCGAGATCGAGGTCAAGCGGCTCGAGACGCTGCTCGCCGTGGGTGGCGTCGCCCCACGGGATGTCGAGACCGCGCGGTTCGCGCTCGAGACCGCCCGCGAAACCGTGCGTCAACTCGAAGCGCTCGTGAGCGAGTCGGAGTCGCGCCTGCGCGACTTCACGCTCCTCTCGCCCATCGATGGCTACGTGCTCGCGCGCCCGGTCGATCCGGGGCAGAACGTCACGCCCCAGTCGGTGCTCTACGAGCTGGCCACGGCCACGGGGGCCGAGATCGAGGTGGAGATCGACGAGCAGTACCTTGGCGAACTGCGCGTCGGGCTCACGGCGACCGTCTCGCCGCTCACCGGCGCGCGAGCGCAGCTGGCCGCGCGCGTGAGCACGATCGGCCGGCGGGTGAGCGAATCGAGCGGGGCCGTTCCGGTGCGCCTGGCCTTCGTGGGACCGGCGCCCCGGTTGCCGGCGGGGCTGTCCGTCGACGTGAACCTGGTGATCGCCACGCATCAAGGCGCGACGACCGTGTCCCGCGCGGCGGTCGCCGGGTTGGGGGCCGAGCC
>JANLSF010000431.1:0-3449 GCA_031362285.1 Gemmatimonadota bacterium
GCCCGACGCACATGGCGTTCACGAGCGGATTGCCCTCGTACGCGGGATCGAAGACGACCTCGCCGGCCACCGTGGGAATGCCGACACAATTCCCGTAGTCGCCGATCCCCTTCACGCACCCGGCAAAGAGGTAGCGCACGCGCGCGCTGTCGAGGGAGCCGAAGCGCAGCGAGTTGAGGAGGGCGATCGGTCGCGCCCCCATGGTGAAGACGTCGCGCAGGATGCCGCCCACGCCGGTGGCCGCGCCCTGGTACGGCTCGACCGCCGAGGGATGGTTGTGCGACTCGATCTTGAAGGCGACGGCCAGCCCGTCGCCCACCGCGATCACGCCCGCGTTCTCGCCCGGGCCCTGCAGCACCCACGGCGCCTCCGTCGGCAACGTGCGCAGCACGGGCCGGCTGTGCTTGTACGAGCAGTGCTCGCTCCAGAGCGCACTCACCACGCCGAGTTCCGTGAACGTCGGTGTCCGGCCGAGCATGGCCACGAGGCGCGCGTACTCGTCGGTCGTGAGCCCGTGCTCGGCGACCAGGGCCGGGGTGATGATCGGGTCGCCAGGACGAGGAGTGGCGCTCATGCGTGTCCGGAACCGAACAGTGACTTCACGAACCGCTCGACCGAGCCCTCCTTCACCGCCCCCAGCTGCTCCAGCTCCCCGGCGTCGAACCACACGCCCTTGCAGTCGTGGCAGCGATCGATCTTCACGTGATGGAACGCCCGCTCGGCCAACTGGCCGCCGCACTTCGGGCAGCGCATGTAGTGGGAATGCCGTTCGGCGGAGGCGCGCTCCCCGTCCAGCTCGGCGCGCTTCGCCTTCAGCAGTGCCGCATCCTGTCGGAGGAAGTACTCGTCTTCATTGGAACTCGGCTTGGACTCGATGCTCATGGCGGAGTGGAGGTCGGCGGTGGGGGGGGTGGCGTCGGCGTCAGCCGACGTCCTTCGGCTCGGACTTCGGCTTCATCGGCGGCTTCTTGCCGCCCGTGCGCTCGTGGCGTGGGACCTGGCCAGACGGGCTCGAGCTCTTGCCCGAGTACGTGCGGGTCGTGCCCCGGAAGATGACGTCGCTCACCTTGCCACCGCGCAGGACGACGATGTCGTGCTGGCCGCAGGCGATCTCGCAGCCGTTGTTGTAGAACAGGTAGGTGAAGTCACCAGCGACGCGCTCGGCCGCCGGCTTGCCGAGGCGTGCCTCGACCTGCGCGCGCGTGAAGCCCGGATCGATGGACTGGGCGCCGGCCACCGCGGGGGCGAGAACGAGCACGAGGGAAACGAGCAGGGTACGGATGCGCATTGGACCTCCAGGGGGTCAGGCAGCCACGCGGGCGAGCAGGGATTCGAAGAACGCGAGTCCGTCGGCGGAGCCGAGCGCCAGGTCGAGGGCCCGTTCCGGATGGGGCATCATGCCGAGCACGTGGCCCTCGGCACTGACAATGCCCGCGATGTCATGCAGCGCGCCGTTGGGGTTGGCCTCCGGCGAGCGCCGGCCCGCCGCGTCCACGTACCGGAAGGCAACCAGCCCGTCGCCCTCGAGGCGCGCCAGCACGTCGGCGTCCGCCGTGTAGCGGCCATCGCCGTGGGCCACGGGCACGCGGATCAGCTGGCCGGCGGCATATCGGTTCGTGAACATCGACTCCGCGTTCTCCACGCGGAGCCACACGAGGTCGCTGACGAAACGGAGCGACGCGTTGCGGAGCAGCGCGCCAGGCAGCAGTCCGGCCTCGCACGCGATCTGGAAGCCGTTGCAGATGCCGATCACCGGGCGGCCCGCCTTCGCGTGGGCGATCACCTCCTGCATAATCGGGCTGAACCGGGCGATGGCCCCGGCCCGCAGGTAGTCGCCATAGCTGAAGCCGCCCGGCAGGATCACGACGTCCGCGCCCTCGAGGTCGTGGGCCTTGTGCCAGAGGCGCAGCGGTGTCGCGCCAATGCGCACGACCGCCGCCACCGCGTCCTCGTCGCAGTTGGATCCCGGGAAGGTGACGACGCCGATCTTCATGCCGCGCTCACGCCGGCGATCTCGTAGTCCTCGGTCACCGGATTCGCGAGCAACTTCTCGCACATCGCCCGCACGTCGCGCTCGGCCGCGGCCGCATCGCTCGCCGTGACCTCGGCGACCAGGTGCCGCCCCACGTGCACGTCGTCGACCCCGGCGAAGCCGAGGGAGCGCAGGGCATCGGCCACGGCCTTCCCCTGCGGATCGAGCAAGCCACGACGGGGCACGATGTGTACGGCAACGCGAAAGCGGGTCACGCGACGTCCTCCGGGGACGACGGGGAATGGGGCGGGGCGGGGCGCGGGGCACGGCGACGCCGACGACGACGGCGCGCGACCGCACCCGAGAGCCCCTCGAGCGCCTCGGCGTCATCCTCGTCCTCGTCGTCACCCTCGTCCAGCGAGCCGGGCAGGCGGTCGAGCAGGCCGAGTACGGCCGCGTTGACGACACCGAGCAGCACGTAGGCCACGCACGCCGGGAAGAAGAACTCCTTGGGCAGGAAGAGCATGCCGACGATCGACGCGATCACGGCGAACAGGCCCAGCACCTCGCGCAACGACTTCACGCCGATGCGCGGCACGGCCAGGTACGGCACGTTGCTGATCATCAGGAACGAGAGACCGATCATCAGGAAGCGCAGCACGGTGCCCCAGGGGAGGGCGCCGAGGATGGTCGAGTAGTAGAGCGGCGTCTGGCTGAACCAGTAGTAGGTGGCCAGGGTGAGCCCCGCCGCGGGGCTTGGCAAGCCGCGGAAGTAGGTCTTGGCGCGCCCCGCCTGTTCCACGTTGAACCGGGCGAGCCGCATGACGGCGCAGGCCGCGTAGAGGAAGACGAAGATCCAGTCCCAGCCGCTGCGGTTGAGCACCGCGAAGTACATGATCATCGCCGGCGCCAGGCCGAACGAGATCGCGTCGACGAGGGAGTCGAGCTCGGAGCCGAAGCGCGTGCCGCTGCGCGTCGCCCGGGCCACGCGCCCGTCGAGGGCGTCGGCCATCCCGCCCCACACGATGTAGCGCCCGGCCTCCACGTACTCGCCGCGGGAGGCCGCCACGATCGCGAAGATGCCGAAGAAGAGGTTCAGCAGCGTGAACCCGTTCGGCAGCAGCACGACGGCCCGCCGGACGCCCGGACGCGGGGCGGCGTCGGTCACCGGAACTCCGCCAGCAGGGTGGAGCCCGCCGACGTGCGCTCGCCGACCTTGACCTTCACGTCGGTGCCAATCGGCAGGTACACGTCCACGCGCGACCCGAAGCGGATGATCCCGAACCGCTCGCCCTGCGACGCGGCGTCCCCCTGCTTCGGGTACGTGATGATGCGCCGCGCGATGAGTCCCGCGATCTGCCGCACCAGCACCTTGCGGCCGAGCGTCTCGATGCCCACGGACGCCTGCTCGTTGTCGAGGCTCGCCTTGTCGTCGGCGGCGTTGATGAACTTCCCGGGGTTGTAGTGCCGGTACGTC
>JANLSF010000440.1:0-4246 GCA_031362285.1 Gemmatimonadota bacterium
ACGAACGGCGTCGCGCGCGCCGACGCGCGCGCCAGCAACCCGCCCGGGAACCACCAGTGCGCGTGCACGACCGCCGGGCGCAACCGCCGGCGCACGCGCGCCACGGCGAGCGCGCCGGCGGCGAGCATCCCGGCGAGGGCCACCTTGCCGCCGAGCGAGTCGCGCACCGATTCGGCCATCGTGCCGGTGTAGGCGAGCGTCTCGAGCGCCGCCGGGGCATAGCGAAAACGCTCGACCTCGATGCCGTCGATGGTCTCCCGCGAGGCGAGCCCCGCCGCCGAGGGCGCGAGGACGTGCACGCGCACGCCGGTGTCGCCGAGGGCGCGTGCGAGGCGGAGGATGAAGGCGCCGGCCGCGTCGCCGGCCGCGCGCGGGTACGAATGGGTGACGAAGAGGACGTCCATCGCGGGGCGACCGGCGCTCAGTCGCGCCGGCGCAGCCCGTCGAGTTCGCGGCGCATCTCGCGGATCTCGGCGCGCTGTTGCGCGATCTGCTCACCCAGCAACCCGGTGGCGAACAGCACGCTGCCGAGGATGAGGCAGGTCTCGATGAGGGTCAGCAGCGGTCGAAAGCCGACGCCGGCGAACACGCGGATGGCGACCGCCACGATGCCGGTGACGAACCCGACGAAGAAGAGTCCCGCCCCCAGCGTGCCGAAGAGCAGCAAGGGCTTCTTGCCGAATCGGAGCTCGAACCAGACAGCGAGCAGGTCGAGGACCCCCACGGGGATGCGCGAGAGGCCGAACTTGCTCTTCCCCGCGCGGCGCGGGTGCAGCGTCACGGGGATCTCGGTGACGGTGAAGCCCTGCGCGGCCGCCACCACGATCATGTAGCGGTGCCAGTCGGGGCGCCCCGGCAGCGCCTCCATGATTTCGCGCCGGTACGCCTTCACGTTGTTCAGGTCGCGCACGGGGATCTTGAACAGCCGGCGCGACAGGCCGTTGTAGACGCCAGAGACGAACGCCTTCTCGTACTCCCCCATCTTGTAGCCGGTGACCATGTCCGATTCGCCGGCGAGGACGGGCGCAGCGAGCCGGGGGATGTCGGCGGGCATGAACTGGAGGTCGGCCGGGTAGAACACCAGCACGTTGCCGCGGGCGGCCTGCCAGCCGGTGCGCAGCGCCTCGGCGATGCCGCGCTGGGCGCGATGTCGCGCGAGTCGCAGGAACGGGTAGCGCGGCACGAGGTCGTTCAGCACCTGCCACGTGCCGTCGGTCGAGCCGTCGTCGATGACGACCACCTCGAAGGCGACGCCGGGATGGGCCGCGAACGCCTCGGCCGCGAGCCGCATGAACTCCGGCAGGTTCTCCGCCTCGTCCTTGGCGGGGACGAGCACGCTGACGTCCACCGTCATACGCGCTTGCGCATCCGCGCCGAGAGGACGCCGAGCTGGTCGCGATACTTGGCCACCGTGCGGCGGGCGATGACGACGCCGGACTTCTTGAGGATCGAGACGATCGCCTGGTCGGTGAGGGGCCGCTTGGGGTCCTCGTGCTCCACCAGCTTGCCGATCTGGTCCTTGATGCCGCGGGCCGACACGTCCTCCCCGCCGGTGGTGGCCAGCCCGGAGGAGAAGAAGTACTTGAGCGGGAGCACCCCGCGCGGCGTCTGGCAGAACTTCTCGTTGGTCACGCGGCTCACCGTGCTCTCGTGCATGCCGATGACCTCGGCCACCTCGCGGAGGGTGAGCGGCTTGAGGAACTGCACCCCGCGCTCGAAGAAGTCGCGCTGCCGCTCGACGATGTAGTGCATGACCTTGAGCATCGTCTGCCGGCGCTGCTCGATCGCCTGGATCATCCAGTTGGCGGAGTTCATGCGGCTCGCGATGAACTCCTTGTTTTCGGCGTCGAACTTCTTCTTGTCGCGGGCGATCTCCATGTTCGAGCGCGAGAGCTTGAGGCGCGGCAGTTTGGAGTCGTTCAGGAAGATGCTGTAGCGCCCGTCGATCTTCTCGACGACCATGTCGGGAATGATGTAGTTGTCGCTCGCCCCCGAGTAGCGCAGCCCCGGCTTCGGGTCGAGCTTGGCGATCACGTCGGCGGCTTCCTGCACGTCGGCCGGGGGCAGCCCCAGGCGGCGGCAGATCTCGCCCCACCGGTGCGCGATCAGCTCCTCGAAGCACTCGGCCACCATGCGCCAGGCCACGCTGCCCTCGCGGTCCATGTCCTTGAGCTGCAGCAGGAGGCACTCGCGCAGGTCGCGTGCCGCGACGCCGGCCGGGTCGAGCCCGTGCACGGTGCGCAGCATCGCCTCGGCCTCGAGGAGCGTCACCATCGACAGGCCGGCGAGCTCCAGCCCCGCGTTCTCGGCGGCGTGCTTCACGTCGTCGTTGAGCCCCTCGACGATGTCCTCGAGCGAGGAGGCGAGGTAGCCGTCGTCGTTCACGTTGCCCACGATCTCCTCGGCGAGCCGTTGCTCGCGAGGGGTGAGGCTCAGCAACTGGACCTGTTCCACGAGGTGGTCGCCGAGGTCGCGCCGCTCCACCGAGACCGGCTCGAAGTACTCGCGCTGGTCGCGCTCCTCGCGCGGCCCCTCCTCGTCGAACCCTTCCTGCAGCACTTCCTCCCAGTTCATCCCGTCGTCGCCGGTGGGCGACTCCTTGGCGTCGTCGGGCACCTCGGGCTGGTCGCCGGAGGGCACCTCGAGCTCGGACCCCGGCTCGACTTCCACCTCCTCCTCCTCGTCGGGCTCGACCATCTCGAGGAAGGGGTTGTTGAGCAGCTCCTGCTTGAGGTGTTGCTGGAGGTCCAGGAGCGGCATGTAGAGCAGGTCCATCGCCTGGTACAGGCGTGGATTGATCTTGAGCTCCTGGCGGAGCGAGCCGGTCTGCTGGAGCCCCTGCTTCATGAGGCGACCACTTCGGCGCCATAGCGGGCGCGGAGCCGGGCGGTGAGCGTGGGCCCAAGGTAGAGCTGGGCGGTGCGTTCGTCGTGCACGAGTTGCTGCACCGTGCCGGACACGGTCACCCGGCCGTCGAACATGATGTACGCCCGGTCCACGATGTCGAGGGTCTGTTCCACGTTGTGGTCCGAGATGAGCACGCCGATGCCGCGATGCCGGAGCCCCGCCACGATCTGCTGGATATCGTGGACGGCGATCGGGTCGACCCCGGCAAAGGGCTCGTCGAGCATCATGAACTTCGGTTCGGTGACCAGGGCACGGGTGATCTCGAGTCGACGGCGTTCCCCGCCCGAGAGGGCGTAGGCCTTGCTCTTCCGGAGGTGACGGATACTGAGCTCGTCAAGCAACTTCTCGAGTCGCGCCATGCGCTGGGCCGCCGTGAGGGGCAGCGTCTCGAGGATGGCGAGGATGTTCTCCTCCACCGTCAACTTGCGGAAGATCGACGGTTCCTGCGAGAGGTAGCCGATCCCCAGCCGGGCCCGCTTGAACATCGGCGTGTTGGTGATCGGCTCGCCGTTCAGCATGATCTCCCCCGAGACGGGGGGAATGAGCCCCACGATCATGTAGAACGTGGTGGTCTTGCCGGCGCCGTTCGGGCCCAGCAGCCCCACGATCTCCCCCTGCCGCAGCTCCACCGACACGTCGTTCACGACGCTCCGCTTGCGGTAGACCTTCGTGAGGTTTCGCGCTTCGAGGCGGCTGCCGCCCTGCACGATCGCGTAATCGCCGGTCGGGAGGGGGTGCTCCGTGGTGTCGCGAGAGAGCCGGTCGGCGTACTCCTCGCGCGCCGCGCTCACCTCCGCCCAGAGGGCCGGCGACACGCTGAGCGTCGCGTTGGGGGCCGTGAGGGCGCTGACGTCGGCCACGAAGGCCCCTTCCCCCACGAGGCGCGGGAAGACGGAGCGCGCCAGGTGCGCCCGCACCTCGTCGAGGGACAGGCGGCCGGCCTCCCGTTCCACGTCGCGGCCGGTGGCGCGCATGCTCGCCAGGTACTCGTCGCGATAGCGCACGGCGGCGGCGTCGAAGCTCACCGTGCCGGTCTCGTCGGCGGCGAGGATCACGGCGCGCAGGGCGTGCAGCAACGAGCGGTCGGCCGTGGCAAGCCGCTGCAGGTGGTCGCGCAGGCCGCTCATCGGGTCCCCCGCTCGATCGGCTTGGGACTGGGCACCGCGCGTGGCGGGGTGAGCGGGCGCGGCGCCGCCGGCTTGGCCGGTGTCGTCGGCGCGGGCTTCGCGCCGCCGGTCGTGGCGGTGTCCCGGCCGGCGGCCTTGTCCGCCGCCTTCAACGCCGCGTCGCGGGCGGCCGCCCGGGCGGCACTGTCGGCGGCGGGCTCGAGGTACAGGCC
>JANLSF010000471.1:0-6014 GCA_031362285.1 Gemmatimonadota bacterium
GATCATTCCCGCCATGAAGGCGGCGTCGGCGGGGTGGGCCGGTGCGTCGGCCGGCCGCGCTTTGGGCGCCGGCGTGCGGACGCGCGCGCCGGGCGTCCTGGCGGCGGGGGGCGCCGCCTGCGCGTCGGCGGGGCGGGGCGCTGCAGCCGGAAGGAGGAGGGCCGCCCCGGCGAGCAGGAGGGCCCCCGAATGTGCGACAGGGATCACGGGCAATCGAACGGGACGGGGGGGGCGACTGGGCGAACCGAGCCTGAAAGCTCTTTCCGCCCTCGTACGAACACAAGCCGTCGCCCCCCCGGGGGGCCCTGCCTTACGACCGCCGCTTCCGGCGCGCCACCAGGCCCACGCCCGCAAGCCCGAGGGCCGTGAGGACGATGCCGGCCGGTTCCGGCACCGGCGACACGTACCCGGTGACGTCGGCCGTGTACGCGTGCAGCACGCCAGGCAGCAGGCTGTATGCCGCCGACCAGGTCGCCGCCGTGACGAAGTTCTGCTGCGTGCACCCCGTGGTCAGCCCCAGCGGACAGAGAATGGCGCTCGTGTTCGGATTGGGCTGGCTGAAGTCGAACCACATGTCGAACTGCGTTCCGGACGCGTTCTGCGTGACGCAGTAGTCGTTGTCGGTGCCGGCCAGGATCAGGTACTTGCCGTTGCTCAGCTGCGGACCGACGGCGAGTCCTTCCCACTTCTCCGGCGACACGTTGCCGAGGGCGGCGAGGGTGTTGGCGTCGAGGTCGATGATCTTGGCGCTCTTCCCCACGGCGACGTAGCCCGCCGGCAGGTTGCCGGTCGGGGGCAGGTTGATCCCGGTCACGTCGGTCGCGCCATTCAGGTCGATCTGATACACGTTCTTGTCGGGTCCTGCAATGTTGGCGCCCACGCCGATGCCGCGGTTGTTGCGCTCGAGGATCAGGAACTTGTCGTTGCCGAGGGCGACGATCGACGAGACGCCACCGCCCTGGCCGGAGCTGTTGAGCTTGTAGGCGAACTGGCCGACGGCCAGGCCCGTGGCCATGTCGTACTTCACGATGCGCGTGTAGATGCCGCGGGTGCCGCTGATCAGGTTGTAGCCGTCCTGGATCGTGCCGTCCTGCAGCACCGCGTACGCGTACTTGCCGTCGGGGCTGATGGCCAGCCCTTCGAAGCCCCGGTTGACCTCGCGTCCCGAGGTGGGGATGGGCGCGGTGTAGTTCGGGCTGCCGGCCACGGTGGGGACGAGGTTCGGCGGCACGGTGAAGCGGCGCACGAGGTTGCCCGCGCGGTCGAATTCGGCCAGCGTCGGCCCGTACTCGTCGGAGATCAGGATGTTGCCGTTGAGCGGATTGATGACAATGCCTTCCGGGTCGAACGAGTTGCCCAGCACCCCGGGGTTCGTCGGTGCGAGGCCGTTCAGGTACTGCCCGCCGCTCGTGAACTTGATCGTCTGGACGACGTTGAAGTTGCTGATGGCCCCGGTGTTCTGGTCGATCGTGAGGGTGAAGCGCTGCACGCGCGTCTCGTACGGGAGCGTGCCGCCACCCGGGCCGCGGTCCGACACCCCCCACCACTCGTTGTTGTTGCGATCGTAGTAGATGTCGGAGAAGAAGCCGATGCGACGATCGAAGGCCGAGCCGGTGGACAGATCCTGCAGCGCGCCATTGAGCGCGAGACCGTTGACGAACTGGGCGTTGCCGACGGTCTGGGCAACGACAGGAAGCGCGAGCACGAGGGAGAGTGCCGCCGCGAGCGCGGACCGGGGGTGGGACATGAGGGGCCTCTGATGCGGAGCGAAGGAGGACAACCAGTTGGGCGATGTGGGAAGCGCGAGCTGTCATCGCCTCTGGGCCAAGCTGCCGGTCCGGTCGCTGGAAGTTGAGCACCCTCGGCGAACCGTCTCCGACCCGTTACGCTGCCGTCACCGCGCCGCCTGTCATCGTGACCGATTCGTGGCGTTCGCTGGCAGGTGCCGACGCGAGGGGATAACATTCCGGTTCGCTTCGCGCGCGCCACTCGAGACCGGACGACCGTGGATCCAGCAGTCCCGGATACGCTGACGACGCACCTCTGGGCGCTCTCCTTCGTCGGAGCGGCCACCCAGTTGATCCTCGCCCTGGCCTGCCTGCTTGCGCTCGTCATCGCGCGGCGGTCGGAGCGGTTGCCGAGCGGCCAGTACTGGATCGCGGCGCAGCTGTTGCTCGCGGTGGCGATGGTCTCGATCCTCGTGCGGGCGCTCACGGCCGGCCCCGACGCGGACTATCGACTGCCCGGCGAATATCGCGCCCTGGCCGGCCTGTACATCGGAAGCAAGGCCGCCTTCTACCTCGCGCTGGCGCTCGGCACCGAGGAGATGCTCGGGCGCGCGCCGACCGTGGGCATGCGGCGTGGCGCCGCCGCGCTCGCGCTCCTGGTCGCGGTCGGTGCCGCCCTCTGGGCCGCCGACAACGTGACCAGCGGGTGGCTGCAGGGCGGCCTGGGCGTCGTGCTCATGGGGACCAGCGCCTGGCGGCTCTGGCGGGCGCCGGCCGCGGTGCGCACCAACGGCTCGCACTTCGTCGCCGTCGCGCTCGCGCTGTATGGCGTCATGGCGGTGCCGTACCTGGTCGGCTGGCGGTTCGCGATGATGCCCGTGCCCGGCGCCATCGGTCGGGCCATGTTGCTGGCGCTCGATCGCAGTTCGCTGCTGGACATCGTGGCCCAGTGCCTGCTGGCGATCGCCTTGATGGTGCTGCTGTTCGACCGGCAGCGCACGGCCTCGGTGAACCGGTCCACCGAGTTCGAGGCGCTGCGCCGGGAGGCCGACTCCGCCGCGCGCCTCGAGGAACTCGGTCGCGTGGCCGCCACCGTGGCCCACGAGTTGAACAACCCGCTCACCGTGGTGCTCGGCACCGCCGAGCAGTTGCTGGCGAACAACCCCGTCCCGGAGATGCGCGACGACGTGGAGCGCATCCTGCGCGAGGCGGTGCGCTGCCAGACGGTGGCGCGCGACCTGCTGCTGTATGCGCGCGACCAGCAGCCGAGCCTCGCCCCCGTGGCGATCGGGCCGCTCGTGGCCGAGGCCATGGAGGCGGTCCGCATGCACGCAGCCGCGGCCGGCGTGCGGCTCGACAACGCCGTGCGGACCACCGCCGTGCTCGATGCCGATCGCACGGGACTGCAGCGCGCCTTCGTGAACCTGTTGACGAACGCGCTCGACGCGTCGCCGGCGGGCACCGTGGTGCGCGCGGAGTCGTGGGACGCGGGCGAGGCGCTCTGGATCGCCTTCGAGGATCGCGGCGCCGGCATCCGCCCGGAGGTGCGCGACCGGATCTTCGAGCCGTTCTTCAGCACCAAGGCGGCCGGGCAGGGCACGGGGCTGGGGCTGGCGATCACGCGCGGCATCGTGGAGCGGCACGGCGGGACGATGAGCGTCGAGTCGATGCCGGAACGCCCCGTGGGGACGCGCGTCATCATCCGGTTGCCGCTGTCGCTGACCTCGCACGACCCCCCGGCGGTCACGCCGCGCGAGGCGACGCCCAGCGTCCTCCGGCTCACCCCGTCATCGTCGAGTGCCGTTCCGCGAGCGCGCTTCGGCACGCCGTCGCGCGGCGCGCCGGTCGTGGCGCCCCAGCGAGATGACACGGCGCCTGGCCCCGGCCCCGCCAGGGGTCGCGTGCTGGTGGTCGATGATGAAGCGGGCATCCGGAACGTCCTCACGCGACTCATCGAGCGACACGGGTTCGTGGTCGAGTCGGCCGCCAACGGCCTGCTCGCGCAGGAGATCCTGCGGCGGGAAGGGGCGTCGGCGTTTGCCGCCCTCTTCTGCGACGTGCGCATGCCGGGACTCGACGGACCCTCGCTCGTGGCGTGGATCCAGGCCGAGCTGCCGGCGCTGCTGCCGCGCACGGTGATCCTGAGCGGCGACACCGTGTCGCCGGAGATTGCGGCGCTCACGAAACGGTCGGGGTGCCTGCTGCTGGCCAAGCCGTTCCGCCAACAGGACATCGCGGCGCTCCTCGCGCAGTTGGCGCCCGCGCACCGTCCCCCGACGGCCGGCTGACCCGGCGTCGCTCCACGCCGACACGGCGGATCCCTTCCACGGCGTCGGGGTTCCTCCTCTGGTGAGGTGAGCAGCCGTGGCGCACCCTGCGGGGTGAGCAATGCGAGCCTCTTGCGCCAGCTGCACGACCAACGTTCCCGGCGCGGCGCCGGGAACGCGCAGCAGTTGGCGACGGTGCTCACGTCGCTCGTGGCACCGCGCATCACCTCGGCGAGCGCGCTTCACCAACTGCACGATGATGCGCTCTACGTGCGCGCCTTCGCCGAAACCGCGGAGGTGCGAGTGGCGGCCGATTGCGTGCTGGGCGGCATCGGCGCGCGCGTGCGCCGGCTGAGCGCGCGCGCGCGGCAGTCGCTCGACGACAGTGGCGTGGCCGGCGCATCCACGAGTGCGAGCTACGCATGGCCGGTGGCCGAGTGGCTGGCCCGGCATCACCCGCCGGAGAGCGACATCGACTGGGGGCAACTCGACGACCCGGCGCGACTGGACGCGCTGCTGCGCCCGCTGATGCTGCACGCCGAGGAGGACGAGTTCGATTCGGGGATGGTGACGACGCGGGAGTGGTTGCGCGCCGCGAAGGGCCGCTCCGTGGCGAGCGATCTCGCGTGGATGGCGGCGCAGGTGCGCGATCTCCCGGGAGGGGCGCGCGCATGGGGCGCGCTGTGGGACGCCCTCGAGGTGCCGGTCCGCTGGCGGCTCGCCGCCGGCGCCAGTGCCACCACGAGGCTCGATGCACCCGCGATGGCGCCCGTGCGGCGCGAGCCGATGCGCCGCACCCCGGCCAATCCCGCCGCGTCCATCGCCACGCCGTTGGCGGGGATCCGGCGGCTGCGCGGCAAGGCGGCGCGCAGCGTGATCGACACCACGTGCGCGGCCCTGACCTGCCGGGCCCGCGAAGTGCACGCGATCACCTACGCGAACGCCAACGAGGTGTGGTGGGCCGACCTCGGTGCCGGCGTCGGCCTGGCCGTCATTGGCGTGGAGCCCGCGGCACGGCTCCCACTCGAGGCCAACTACGGCTGGATGGCGTTCTCGCTCGGCGTGCCGATCGCGTACGGCGGGGTGAGTCCGCTCGTGGGGCAGGCGAACACCGGCATCCACCTGTTCGAGGCGTTTCGAGGAAGCGAGGCGGCTTACCTCTGGGCGGCGTGCCTGCGCGCCTTCGCCACCCTCTTCGGCGTGCGCCGGTTCGTGGTCAACCCCATCCAGGTGGGGGAAGGCAACGAGGAAGCGATCGCGAGCGGCGCGCTCTGGTTCTACTGGCGCCTCGGCTTCCGGCCCGTGGATCGCGCGCTCCGCACACTCGCCGTGCGCGAGTGGCGCCGCCTCCAGGCGGGCACCGGGCGCCGCACGCCACCGGCGCTGCTCCGCCGCCTTGCCACGGCCGACCTGCAGCTCGTGCTGCCGGGTGCCATGGCCGCGTTCGACGAACGGTTGCTGCAGGGGGCATCGCACGCCGTCACGGCCCAGCTCGCCGAGCGCGCCGCCGACGGACACCGCCGCCTTGCCGTGCTCGAGATGCGGCACGCCGTGGCGCAGGTGCTCGGCGCCCGGGGGCAGCGTGGGTGGTCCACCGTCGAACGGCGCGCGTTCGAGCAACTGGCACCCGTCGTGTGGGTGGTGCTCGACGACGTGGCCGCCTGGCCGGCCCGCGATCGGCGTGCGCTGCTCGCCATGATGCGCGCCAAGGGGAGCCCGCAGGAACTCGCCTACGTGCGCGCCATGCAGCGCGTGCCCCGGTTCTGGGCGTCACTGGCCCGGCGCGCGCGTTCCCGGTAGGGGTCCCGCGCGATGCATCTATACTGGTGAGGGTTCACGCGGAGCCGTACCTTCTCGGGACTCCGCGCCGCACGCCCTCCACACCACCCCTGCCACGCCATGACGGACGTCGTCGCCGCCCTGCGGCACGCGCTCGCTGACCGGTACACGATCGACCGCGAGTTGGGCGCCGGCGGCATGGCCACCGTCTACCTCGCGCACGACCTCAAGCACGACCGCG
>JANLSF010000504.1:0-2740 GCA_031362285.1 Gemmatimonadota bacterium
ATGCGGGTGCGGAGGAGGCCGTAGCCCATCCATTCCACGAGGGCGGGGTCACGCTGCTTGGCCACGATCTGTTCGTAGATCTGGCGCGCCTGCTGCGCGTTCATCGTCTCGCCGCTCACCAGCTCGCCATTGATGGAAAGCTTGAGGTCCTGGAAGGCGGCGCCCTTGGGCAGCGGGTACAGGTAGTCCGCCTCGCCCAGCCGGCCGCCGCGATTGACGAACGTTTCGGTGACCTCGTAGCGGGCCACGCCGTTCACGAGGTCAATGCGCACCGTGCTCGAGGTGCGCTCGACCTGGGGCATGCCGTTCCGAACGACGCAGTTCTCGGTGGGGCCGCAGCCGGGCTGCGGATTGAGGACGATCCCCTGGGCTCCGACGGCGCGCGCCAGGATGGCGGCAGCCGCAAGGGCGAGGGTGAGAGTGGCGTGGCGCATGGGAATCTCCGTGGGTTGGTGGACGCCAAGGAGACGTTGCGCGAGCGAGAACTTGCACAGTCAGCCGCTAAGTGATTGGGGTATAGCGTGTTATGGTGGCTTCGTGGCGAGCTCGGACGCGAAGCTCGGCAGTCGCCGAGTCGTTGTGCGGCGTCGCCGAGCCGTCGCCGCGCACGGCTTCCAGCTGCACGTTCCCGAGCGCGTCGTAGGTGTACGTGTGGCTGGACCTGTGCCACTGCGTGCCCGAACCGGCTGGGACGGCCGCGTACGGCCGTGCGGCCTCCCCGCACGCACGGGATCACGGTAAACTTCAGGTTCTCCTCCTTCGCGAGTGGTCGCCGTGGGTCAGACCGTCGAGCTGATGGATCGCATCACCGTCAACCCCGACCAGTGTGGGGGGCGCCCGTGCGTGCGCGGCATGCGCATCCGCGTCAGCGATGTGCTGGACCTGCTCGCCACGGGGATGTCTGCCGCGCAGGTGGTGGACGAGTTGCCGGATCTCGTCCTCGACGATGTCGCCGCCGCGTTGCGCTATGCGAGTCGCCGCATCGCGCACCCGGTGCTGGCCGCCTAGCGTCGCGGGCGCGTCTGGGTCGCTGCGCAGCTCGCGCCAGCCGTCATCCTGACCAAGGATCAGGGTTTCGCAGATCTCGTCACGCGTCGCGGGCCGTCGCCGTGTGTCGTGTGGCTGACGTGCGGGAACACGATCGCCCTTCAGGAGGTCCTGCTCATCGCATGGCCTCGGGTGCTCGAGCTGCTGGACGCTGGCGTGTCACTCATCGAGGTGAGTGGACGGGCGGCGTCCGCGTAGCGGTCAATGCGCCGTGCGTGGGATTCAAACTCGGCCGTATAGGTGATGAACGTCTCGCCACACGGGTTCGGGCTGTAGCTCGACGGGCGGCAGCACTTCGTGCCGTTCCACGGGTTCCCGTGTGTCGGCGACGCTTCGATTCGCACGCGCACAGGGGATGAGCAGCCCAGCGCGCTTCACCTGTGTTGGCCGACGCTTGCTCTGGGGCTCGGCGTCGAATCTCTCACACGCATGGCGCGGGTTCGGCTGGTGAATCCCGCGCCGGCGATGAATGGCACCGGGCGGCGTCACGGCCGCCGCGCCGGGTCGCGCTCCCTTGGGCGCATGCGCCTGGCTCGGTTTCCCGTCGAAGCGAGGCCGCGCCGAAGCGCGCGGCTTGGCGCCCCTTCGCAGAATCAGGTGCCTCCGACAACCCGGAGCGGTTCACTGACTTTGCCGGCTTTGTGCCCTACTGAAGCCAGCGACGAAGGTGCTGCAGGAAGCGCTCTGGATCAGTCACAAAATTCGCCGCGGGAGATGCTTCGATCTCGATGCACAGGTCCCTCATGCGCGGCTCTACCACCTGACCAGCTGAACTGACAAAGACGCAGTCGCACTCCGCCACGAAGAGCCTCACTCTTTCCAATATCTCAAAATCGATCTCTCGCACGTCGATACGAACTCGCACTTCGTCGATCTGACTGCCTGCGAGAAGCACGTCGACCCGGTTCCCATCGGCTTCACCAAAAGTCAACCACCCTGTTGCCCACGGTGCACCTGCAGACAAGATGCTGGCAAGCCTTTTCGCATAGTCTGCGGGAAGCGACGCTCCCAGCCAATAGTCGGCATCGTCAGTATTCGCGAACTCCTTCGCGCTCTTCCGTTGATGAGCGATGGAGAGCGCGCGCTGTCTAGGTACGACCTGCAAGTCCATCTGCCAAACCGCCATCGTCAGGGCCTCGCCGTAAAAACAAGATCGCCGTGGTTCGTGAAGCCTTTGAACGGAATTTCCACCTTCTGAGCCGGCACTCGCTCTATCCCGAGCTTGCGCGCGGCCGCCAATCGATGGTTGCCGTCTACCACGAACTTTTCGCCTTGATGTTCAACGAACTTCAACGGCTCCTTGATTCCATCCTCCTCGATTGAGGCAGCCACGCGCGCTACCGCCTTCTTGCTTACGCTGTGTGTGGCACGCAGCTCGGCGGTCGCTACCGTTCCTGATTCCTCAATCGCCGCCTCAGCGCCTAGGGCGAGTTTCCCTAGCTTGCCGAGCTTCCCGGCGATTCCTGCGCCGACGGCGCCCAACGCGGCATCAACAGCCGCATCCTTCCAGCCGTAGTCTGACCCTGTGAGCTTCGCAATCACCCAGCCGCTCGCGACTCCAGCGACGGCCCCAACGCATGACGGGCATAGCCCAAACGGATCCGCATAGTTGATCGGATCCCCGCCCCCAAACCCATACAGGTTCAGCCCCCCCGCCAACCCGATCGGGTCCTGCTGCGTGAACCGCCCGCTG
>JANLSF010000524.1:0-2409 GCA_031362285.1 Gemmatimonadota bacterium
CCGCCGATGGCGCGCCAGCGCCCGGTGGCAAGCTCGACGTGTACCGGATGCTCACCGCCACCGGGCTGGCGGCCAGCAACGGCGCCGCCAAGAAGCTGCTGGAGCAGGGCGGCATCTCGGTGAACAAGCGGAAGCTGGGCCCTGGAGAGCGGTTCCTCGAGCGCGAGGGAACGGTGCTCCGGGGTGGGCACGTGGTGCTGGGCAAGGGGAAGCGCGACTTCGCGCTGCTCCGGCTCGTGTCGTGATCGTTCGTTTCCTGTGTGACCCTTTCGGAGCCGCAGCCATGATCCGCCGCGCACTGTTCACCCTGGCCTCGTTGGCCGTCACCGCCCTCCCGGTGGCCGCGCAGGGCTCGTTCAAGCTCACCTCCGCCACGCTCAAGGACGGCGCGACGATCGGCAACGACGCCGTGTTCAGCGGCTTCGGGTGCACCGGACAGAACACCTCCCCGGCTCTCTCGTGGAGCGGCGCCCCCGCCGGCACGAAGAGCTTCGCCATCACCGTGTACGATCCCGACGCCCCCACGGGCAGCGGCTGGTGGCACTGGACCGTGGTCAACATCCCGGCCACCGTGACGTCGATCGCGGCGGGCGCCGGCAGCACCAAGCCCGCGCTCCCCAAGGGCGCCGTCGAGGGACGCACCGACTTCGGCAAGCCCGGCTTCGGCGGCCCCTGCCCGCCCAAGGGCGACAAGCCGCACCGCTACATCTTCACCGTGTGGGCGCTCAAGGCCGACAAGCTCGACCTGAACGGCGAGGCGAGCGGCGCCATGGTGGGCTACAACCTGAACGGCAACAAGCTGGCGACGGCGACGTTCACGGCGCTGTACGGGCGGTAGGCGCGAGGGCACGGGCCGAGCGCGCCCCACGGTCTCAGCCGAACCGATATCCGTTCACCGCGCGCGATGACGGGCACGCCAGCGCGCCGGCGGCTCACCGGCGTGTCGCCGGAATGCGCGGTTGAACGCGGCGGCGCTCTCGTAGCCGAGTTCCTTCGCGAGGTGCGCGATGGATGTCTCCGCCTGCCGCAGCCGCCGGCAGGCGAGATTCATGCGCCAGCGGGTGACGTACGCCATCGGTGGCTCGCCCACTTCGCGCACGAACCGCGCTGCGAATCGTGACGGCGACAACGCCACGCGTTCGGCCATGGCGGCAACCGTCCAGTGGGCGCCGGGCGACTCGTGCACGTCGGCAATCGCCCGGCCGACGACGGGGTCGCGCAGCGCGCCAAACCAGCCGGCGGTTTCATGCGGCGCCCGCTCGGCGTGGGCCCGGATGGCGGCGGCCGAGAGCACCTCGAGCAGTCGCTCCACCACGTAGCCTCCCGCTCCACGTGTTCGCGCCAATTCGTCGACGAGCAAGCGCGCGACGGTCGCGACGCTGTCGAGCCCCCCCTCCCGCGACGGCGAGAGCGTCACGACCGCCGGCAGCGCCGCGAACAGCGGGCTGAAGTCCACGTCGTGGAACACGAGGGCGCCGCAGGTCAGCGCAGCCGTCGCGGGGCGCGCGCCCGCTGGCCGATGCGCGTTGGGCTCGCCCCTGAGGAGGGCCGCGAGGGGTTGGGGCCGCCGTGCACGACCGACGCCGATCGAATGCGCCGTCCCGCCAAAGCAGACGGCGAGGTCGCCCGCGAGCAGGAGGCGGGGCGCTGCATCGCCGACGTGCAGTTCGCAGTGGCCGAATTCCACCAGGTGGAAGGCGACGACTTCCGCACCGCGCCCTGCGCGGAGCAGCCGCGCCAACTCGGCGCCGCGCGGAATGCTGACGGCCCAGGGGTCGGCGTACCGCTCGCGGAGGAGCACGCTGCCGCCCACGCGCAACCCACGCAGCGTTTCTCCGATAACACTGCTGTTTCGACTGACATCAGTTGTTTCAGTCAATAAATCAGTCATATTGGTCATGGAAGCGACTGTATTGTTCGTGTAGCCTTTTGGGAACCTCAACCAGAAGGGATGCGATGTCCAGTGCACAATCCGCGCTGACCATGATCGGCTTGGACCTGCTCATGGTCGGCTACACCGTGTGGGTGCTCTCCCTGCGCCACCCGATCGGCCGCCTCGGCGTCGGCATCGCCGTCGCCCTCGTGGCGTGGCTCGCCGTCCTGCACCTCGGACTCGCCAACGCCGCGATCTTCCCTGCCGACATCTCCGGCCCGGCCTTCCTGGCCATCATCGTTCTGGCCGTGGGCGCGGTGGGGGCGATGCTCTGGTTCGTTCGCCCCGTGCGCCGGCTCCTCGGCGCCCTCGACCAGCAGCAACTCCTGCTCCTGCAGGGGGTCCGGGTCTTCTTCGGCGCGTCGTTCCTGCTCGCGGCGGCCGTCGGCACGTTGCCGCGGACCTTTGGCATCCTCGACGGATTCACGCACGTGAGCGCCGGCTTCTTCGGACTCATCGCGGCGTTCGCGCTCGCC
>JANLSF010000526.1:0-4599 GCA_031362285.1 Gemmatimonadota bacterium
CTGCTGCACGCCGCCGACGCCGCCGGGGACCCGTTCGCGCGCCTCGACGAGATCTGCCGACTCGCCAACCGGCCGGTGTATGCCATGGTGGGGTCCGCCACGACCAACGACATCATCCGCGATGGGCGCGACCTCGCCCGACTGTCCGACCTGATGGTCGTCCGCGTGCCGTTCGTGGAGGATGCGGTGCCGGCCATCCGCCGGCTCTCGGCCGAGGGGGTGCGCGTCGCCGCGACCTTCGTGTTCAATGCCGCGCAGGCCCTGCTCGCCGCGAAGGCCGGCGCCACGGCGGTGTCGGTGCAGGTCGATGCCCTCGAGGCGCATGGCGAGGACAGCGCCGCGGTCGTGGGGAACATCCACGCGCTGTTCGAGCGTCACCAGGTGGCGTGCGACGTGCTGGCCGTTCCCGCGACCACCCCGGCCCGCCTGCTCGCCCTCTCGCGCGCCGGGGCCGACCTGGTCGCGATGAGTGCCGCCGACCTCCGCGCGATGCTGCTGCACCCGCTCACCGATCGCGGCATGGACCAGCACCTGAGCGAGTTGAGCCGCCAACGACCGGGTGCCACGCCGTGAGGCGGCAACTCTCCCTCCTGGTGTTCCTGCTCGGCGCCTGCGGCGGCGACGAGGCGTTCTCGCACGGGTCGCTCGGCGTGTCCAGCGTCCGCGCGCAGGCTGCGCCGTTGCCGGCCGGTTCACCGCGCCGCACGGTGATCACCGATGCCGTGGGCAAGATCGCCCCGGCGGTGGTCACGGTGCAGACGGAGGTGGTGGAGCGCGCCCCGATCGACCCGTTCGAACGGTTCTTCGGGGGACGCAGCGGCGAGCGCTCCTCCGCCGGCATCGGGTCCGGGTTCATCACGCGGGCCGACGGCATCATCGTCACGAATGCGCACGTGATCGCCGGTGCGACCAAGGTGCTCGTCGCCCTGCGCGACGGGCAGACGTTCCAGGCCAAGATCCTCGGGAGTGACGAGGTGAACGACCTGGCCGTGCTGAAGATCGAGGCCCGCGGCCTTCCCACGGCCAAGCTCGGGACCAGCGAGGACCTGCTGGTGGGCGAGTGGGTCATCGCCATCGGCAATCCGTACGGCTTCCTGCTGGGCAACACGGAGCCGAGCGTGACGACCGGGGTGGTGTCGGGGGTGGGGCGCAACCTCGTCGGCCAGGGCCAGGGCAGCGGCGTGTACGTGGACATGATCCAGACCGACGCCGCGATCAACCCCGGCAACTCGGGCGGGCCGCTCGTGAACGCCAACGGCGACGTGATTGGCGTCAATTCGTCGATCTATTCCCCGACGGGCTCGTCGATCGGCCTCGGCTTCGCGATCCCGATCAATCGAGCCAAGCGCGTCACCGAGGACCTGCTGGAGCACGGATCGGTGCGACGCCCGTGGGTGGGGATCAAGCCGGGGCTGCCCGCGGCGGCCGATGCGTCGCGGATGGCGCTCCGGAACGGCGTCACCGTGCAGACCGTGGTGCCGGGTTCGCCGGCGGCCAAGGCCGGCATTCGCGCCGGCGACGTGATCGTGAAGTCGCGCGCCCGCGTGCTGCGCAACCCGTACGACTGGGACGCGGAGCTGCTCGAGCTGCGCGCCGGGGAGAAGCTGACCGTCGTGGTCCGGCGCGAGGGGCGCGACCAGCCCATCACGCTCACCGTCGCGGATCTCCCCGAGATCAGTGCGCCCAAGGTGCAGGTGCTCCGGGAACTCGAGCTGGTGACGCTCACGCCGGCGATCCGCACCGAGCGCGGCATTCGCAGTGCGCGGGGCGCGGTGGTGTTCAAGGTGTCCGACCGCGTCTCGGAGGAGCTGGGATTGCAGCCCGGCGACGTGATCGTCCAGGTCAACCGGACGCCGATCGAGGATGCGGCCGCCGTCGAGAAGGCCATCAGCGCGCAGGGCGGCCGCGGGGCCCTGCGGCTCTTCTTCGAGCGCGGCGGCCAGGTGTTCTCCTCCGACTTCATGGTCCGATGAGCGCGCAGTGGACCTCCCCGCTCTCGGAGCGGTACGCCTCGAAGGCCATGCTCCGGCTCTGGTCGAGCGAGGTGCGGCACGGGCTCTGGCGCGAACTGTGGCTGGCGTTGGCGGAGGCCGAGCGCGAGCTCGGCGTGGACATTCCCGAGGAGGCGATCGCGCAGATGCGCGCGCACCTCGGCGACGTCGACTTCGACGCGGCGGCGCGCTACGAACAGCGGTTCCG
Organism: Gemmatimonadota bacterium; assembly: GCA_031362285.1. GTDB lineage: Bacteria > Gemmatimonadota > Gemmatimonadetes > Gemmatimonadales > Gemmatimonadaceae > JACPPC01. The sequence goes on from JANLSF010000526.1 coordinate 2,200, forward strand.
GCACGACGTGATGGCCCACGTGCACGCATTCGGCGACGTCGCGCCGGCGGCCAAGGCATACATCCACCTCGGCGCGACCAGTGCGTTCGTCACCGACAATGCCGACCTGATCCAGATGCGACGCGGCATGACGCTGCTGCGCGACAAGGTGGCCGACGCGCTCCGGGCGCTCGGCACCTTCGCCCGCGCATGGCGCCAGGAGCCGTGCCTCGGGTACACCCACCTGCAACCGGCGCAGTGCACCACCGTGGGCAAGCGCGCCACGCTCTGGATGCAGGACTTCCTGCTCGACCTCGATGATCTCGAGCACCGCATCGCCACGCTGCCGTTTCGCGGGGTGAAGGGGACGACCGGCACGCAGGCGAGCTTCCTCGCCCTGTTCGGCGGCGATCACGCGAAGGTGCGCGAACTCGACCGGCGCGTGACGGCCAAGCTCGGCTTCAGCGCCGCGATCCCCGTGAGCGGGCAGACGTACAGCCGCAAGGTCGACGCGCAGGTGCTCGGGGCGGTCGCGGGCATCGCCGCGAGCGCGGCCAAGATGGCATCGGACCTGCGCGTGCTGCAGGCCTTCGGCGAGATCGAGGAGCCGTTCGAGACGGAACAGATCGGGTCGAGCGCCATGGCCTACAAGCGCAACCCGATGCGCAGCGAGCGGATCAATGCCCTCGCCCGGTTCGTGCTGTCGCTCGAGCCGAACGCCAACCAGACGCACAGCGTGCAGTTCCTCGAGCGCACCCTCGACGATTCGGCGAATCGCCGACTCGTGATCCCGGAGAGCTTCCTCGCGACGGACGCGATCCTCGTCCTCGTCGGCAACATCGTCCGCGGGCTCGAGGTGCATCCGGCCCGCATTCGCCGGCGCCTTGCGGACGAGCTGCCCTTCATGGCCACCGAGGAGCTCATCGTGCGCGCCGTGCGCGCCGGGGGGGGTCGCCAGGGGGTGGCCGGGGGGGTTGGCCGGTACGCGATCGCCGCGGCGCGCGCCATGAAGGACGAGGGGGGCGCCAACGACCTGCTGGCCCGGCTGGCGGCGGACCCCGAGATGCACGTGAACGTGGATGACCTGCGCGAGGCCATCGACCCGGCACGGTTCGTCGGGCGCGCCCCCGAGCAGGTGGACGAGTTCCTCGACGAGGCGGTGGCACCGCGGCTGGCGCGGCTGACCGCGGTGGTCGAGCATGAGGCGGTGCGCGTCTGATGGCGCTCGCCACGACCGCCCTCCCCCTCCCGCTCGTCCGGCGCGGCAAGGTGCGCGACGTGTATGCCGTGGACGAGGCGCGCCTGCTCCTCGTGGCCACCGACCGGGTGAGCGCCTTCGACGTGGTCATGCGGGAGGTGATCCCGTACAAGGGCGCCGTGCTCACGCAGGTCACCGCGTGGTGGTTGCGCCAGTTCGAGGGCGACGTGGCCCATCACCTGCTGTCCGCCGACGTGGACGAGATCGTGCGCGCGGTGCCGTCGCTCGACGGCTTTCGCGGCGACCTCGCCGGGCGCTCCATGCTCTGCCGGCGGACCACCGTGTTTCCGGTGGAATGCGTGATTCGCGGCTACCTGGCCGGGTCGGCGTGGAAGGAGTACCGCTCGAGCGGCACGCTGGCCGGCGAGCCGCTCCCGGCCGGCCTCACCGAGAGCGCCCGGCTCGACCCGCCGGTGTTCAGCCCGGCGACCAAGGCGGAGACGGGCCATGACGAGAACATCACGACCGCGCACATGCGCGAGATTGTGGGAGACACCACCACCACGGAGCTCGAGCGCCTCACGCGGCTCGTGTACGGCCGCGGCCGCGACGTGGCCGCCAAGCGCGGCCTCCTCATCGCGGACACCAAGTTCGAGTTCGGCCACGACGGCGAACGCATCCGGCTCATCGACGAAGTGATGACTCCCGACAGTTCCCGCTTCTGGCCGGCCGAGGGGTACGCCCCCGGCCGGTCCCAGCCCAGCTTCGACAAGCAGCCGCTGCGCGATTGGCTCGACGCCGAGCGCGCGGCCGGTCGCTGGAACGGCGAGGCCCCGCCGCCGACGCTGCCTCCGGACGTGGTCGAGGCGACCTCGGCGCGCTACCTCGATGCCTTCCGTCGCGTGACCGGCGACCCGTTGGACCTTGCGGGGCTCCGCTGATGGTCGCCCGCGAGGGGATTCCCTTCATCCTGATCGGCGTCGGCGTCGAGCTGCTGGCGCTGCTGCTGCTCATGTGGCGTCCGGGGGCCGCGACGGTGATCGGCGCCGCGGTCTGCGCCGTCCTCGCCATCTGGGTGGTCTGGTTCTTCCGTGATCCGGACCGCACCGGGCCGCGCGGTGCGGGCGTGATCATCGCCCCGGCCGATGGGCGCGTGGTGCAGGTGATGGAGGTCGATGAACCGGCGTACCTGGGTGGCCGCGCGATCCGGGTGGCGATCTTCA
>JANLSF010000556.1:0-1591 GCA_031362285.1 Gemmatimonadota bacterium
GCGCCGATGCCGCCGGGCGCGATCCCGCGGGCGCGGCCGAGCGCGAGGCGCGCATCGCCCGGCTCCTCGGCGACCCGGCCCTGCTCGCGGCGATCTTCCAGAACATCGACCTGCTCTACGCGCACAAGGCGCGCGAGGCGCCGGGCGTCTCGGCGCTCGTGATGGCGGCGGTCGAGCGGGCCAGCGACGACGAGGCGCGCGCGTGACCAGTTTCCGCGACCTGTTCTCGAGCCACGCGCCGGACTACGCGCGGTATCGTCCGGGCTATCCGGGCGCGCTGTTCGACTGGCTCGCCGCCGCGGCACCCTCGCGCGCGGTGGCGTGGGATTGCGGCACGGGATCGGGGCAGGCGGCGGTGGCGCTGGCCGCGCACTTCGTGCACGTGATCGCTACCGATGCGAGCGCGCAGCAGATCGCGCAGGCGACCCCGCACCCGCGCGTGGCGTACCGCACCGCGCCGGCCGAGGCACCGGGGCTCGCGCCGGCGAGCGTGCAGCTGGTGACGGTGGCGCAGGCGTTCCACTGGTTCGACGGGCCGCGGTTCTTCGCGGCGGCGTCCGAGGCGCTCGTGAGCGGCGGCGTGCTGGCGCTCTGGACCTACCGGGCCTCGCGCGTGAGCGGCGAGGTCGATCCCATCGAACTGGATTTCTACCACAACGTGATCGGTCAGGACTGGCCCGGCGAGCGGCGCCTCGTGGAGAGCGGCTACGCCACGGTGGCGTTCCCGGCACCGCTGGCGGAAGTGCCGGCACCGCACTTCCAGCTCACGGCCGCGTGGACGCGCGACGAGTTCGTGGGCTACGTGGGCACCTGGTCGGCGGTGCACGCGCACCGCAAGCGCACGGGCCACGATCCGCTTCCGTCGTTCGCGGCGCGCATCGCGACGGCATGGCCGGACAACGAAAAGCGCGAGGTCCGCTGGGACCTCGCGCTTCGCGTCGCGCGCCGGGACTGATCCCGGCGGTCGGCGCCCTACTTCTGGCGCGCGAGCTTGATGGTGCTCGACTGCGTGATCGGGATGACCATGCCCATCGCGTCGACGGTGACCGTCAGCGCCGACTCCTCGGACCCTTCGCGACCGAGCAGGACGCCTTCCTTGGAGATCAGGGCCATGCCGTTGCCCTTGCTCGTCCCGTCAATCGAGAAATCCTGTCCCTGCATGTTGCCCTTGCCGGTGATCGTCGTGGCCGACGTCACGGCGATCTTCCACGCCTTGGCGCCGTCCACGGCCGTGTCGCCCGCGAGGGTGTAGGCGTAGACCGTCGTGTTCTTGAGCTCGGCGCCGTTCGCCTGCGCAACGGTGGCCACGACCGTGTCGGTCCACGTGCCGCCGACCCGGGCCGAGGCCGGGAGCATCGGGAGGAACGTCTTCATGGCCGCGGCCTGGGGCGACTTGATGTCGCCGCCCACGGGCACCGTGACGTCGCCCGAGACGTACTTGCCGTTGATGCCGATCACGCCGGCGAACTTGATGCCGATCAGCTTGGACATGTCGGGCGCGGGGCCCATGGAGCTGGTGGCGCTCATCGTGTCGAGCGCCAAGGTGTAGTCGAGCTGGCCCGTTCCCTTGGCGGTGGCCGTGAGCGAGTAC
>JANLSF010000552.1:0-2370 GCA_031362285.1 Gemmatimonadota bacterium
GGTCAAGCACCGCGAAACGGTCTGGCCCCGGCGGGCCGCCAAAGATCTGCGCATCGACGCCAGAAAGCGTATCCCATGGCTGGTGATAGGCGGCACGGCCAAGCATCACCCCGTCCAGGCCCTACGCACGATCCGGATCGCGCTCTGGGGCGCCGAGGAGCAGGGGTTGATCGGGTCGCGCAACTACGTGCGGCAGCACTTCCGCGACTCGGCCACGGCCCCCGACAAGCCCGAGGCGTCGCAGGTCGCCGGCTACTTCAACGTGGACAACGGCTCCGGGAAGATCCGCGGCATCTACCTGCAGGGGAACGAGGGGGTGCGGCCCGTGTTCGACGCGTGGATGCAGCCGTTCAAGGGGATGGGCATGACGACGATCACCGCGCGCAACACCGGGGGCACGGATCACCTCGCCTTCGACGCCGTCGGCATTCCCGGCTTCCAGTTCATCCAGGATCCGTTGCAGTACGATACCCGCACGCACCACTCCAACCAGGACGTCTACGAGCAGGTGCAGCCGGACGACATGAAGTTCAACGCCGCCGTGGTGGCGAGCTTCGTGTGGCAGGCGGCGCAGCGCCCCGAGAAGCTCCCCCGCAAGGCCCCGCCGACGCGCGTCCAACCGTAGACGACGCGGGAGCGCCGGCACGATCGGCCGCCGGGCACATGCGCGGCGGCCGTGGTCGTTCCGGCACCGGGGCGCATCTCAGGGCGCGGTGACGACGGCCTCGACGTCATCATGCGCCGCCACGCTCGTGATGACGGTCCGGATACGATAGGCGCCCGCCGGCAACCCGGTGACCTCCGCCTCGAACGGCTGCAGGAAGCGCGCGGCGGCACAGCTCCGGGAATCGTCCACCGACGTGATCTGCACGGTGACCGTGCGGCCGACGAGCGCCGCGCGCGACACCACGGCCCCGCACGGAGAGACCATCGCGCCGCGAATCAGCACGGTCCGGCCGCCGAACACGTTCGGCCGCTCCGGCCAGTTGACCTCACCCGGCAGGTCGCGATCCATCGGCGAGTAGTAGACGCGGAGGTCGTCGCCGGGCTCCAGCGTGAACGTGCAGCCCGCCCCCGCGAGCACGAGCCACGTCGCGGCGCACGAGGCGCGGAGTCGCGACGGTCGCACGCTACATCGCCTTCGGCTTCGAGGGAAAGGCCGGGGTCATGCGGAGGTGAAACATCGTGAACCCGAAGGCGTCGGCGGATTCCTCGATCTGCTTCGTCACGGAGCTGGCGCCGTGCCCGGAGCGCGTCTCGATGCGGATGAGCGTCGGCCGGTCGCCCGCCTGCGCGGCCTGCAGGGCGGCGGCGAACTTGAACGAGTGCGCCGGCACCACGCGATCGTCGTGGTCGGCCGTGGTCACGAGCGTGGCCGGGTAGTGCGTGCCGGCCTTGAGGTTGTGCAGCGGCGAGTACGCGCGCAGGTACCGGAAGCCCGTGAGGTCGTCACTCGAGCCGTAGTCGGCGATCCAGTTCCAGCCGATCGTGAACTTGTGGAAGCGGAGCATGTCCATCACGCCCACGGCGGGCAGCGCCACCTCGAACAGGTCGGGGCGCTGCGTCATCACCGCTCCCACCAGCAGCCCCCCGTTGGACCCGCCCTGCATGGCCAGCTTCTTCGGCGTCGTCACCCGGTTGGCCACCAGCCACTCGGCGGCGGCGATGAAATCGTCGAATACGTTCTGCTTCTGCTCCTTCATGCCGGCCTTGTGCCACGCGTCGCCGTACTCGCCGCCGCCACGCAGCGTGACCTGGACATGGAGGCCGCCCTGCTCGAGCCATGCCATGCGCGTGGCGCTGAAGGCGGGGGTCAGGGAAATGTTGAAGCCGCCATAGCCGTACATGAGCGTCGGGTTCTGCCCGTCCTTCTTCCATCCCTTCCGCCCGACGATGAACATCGGGACCCGCGTGCCGTCCTTGCTCGTGAAGAAGACCTGCTGCGTCTCGAAACGCGACGGGTCGAACGGGAGCTTCGTTTCGCGGAAGACGGTCGGCGCGCCGCTGGTCACGTCGAGCCGGTAGGCGGTGGGCGGGGCCGTGAACGACTGGAACGAGAAGAACGTGTCGGCGTCACCGCGCTCGCCGAGGAAGCCACCGGCCGTGCCGATCCCGGGCAGCTTCACGGCCCGCACCGGCTTCCCGGTGAGCGTCACCTGCTGCACTTCGGACGCGGCATCCTTGAGGTAGCCCACGAACAACTGGCCGCCCACGGAGCTGGCGAATTCGATCGGCTCGCGGCGCTCGGGGACGATCGTCGTCCAACTCGCCGGAGCCGGGTGCGTCGGATCGATGCGCACGACCCGCTCGTTGGCGGCCCCGTTGTTGGTGCGCACGATGAGCACCGCCCCCTCGTTGTCGACCACGCCG
>JANLSF010000589.1:0-9449 GCA_031362285.1 Gemmatimonadota bacterium
CGCCCTGGAGCCGCACGAGCTGGTTGCGCTGGCTGCCGATGCGCCCCTCGAGCGCCTCCACGCGCTGCACGATGGCCCGGTCGCGCAGGGTGATGAGGTGCAGGTACTTGTAGCGCGAGACCAATTCGCCGAACGACTGCGCCGTGAGCAGCGCCTGCATCGTGAACAGCGGCCCGCGCTTGTACACGTCCGCCAGCCGCTTGCGCAGGATCGCCCGCTTGAGCGAGAGCTCGTCCTGGGCATGCACGAGGTCACCGGTGGTCTCGTCGAGCCCCTCGCCGATGGCCAGCAGCTGGCGATCGAGGGAGCGCACGAGGGCCTCCGTGGCGTCGGCTTGCCGGTCGAGGTTGGTGCGCTCCTCCGACAGGTCGTGGACGGTGCCCTGCAGCGCGCGCATGCGCGCCTCGAGGTCCGCGCGCTCGCGGCGGATGCGCTCGAGCTCGTCGCGCTGCTCGCGGATGCGTCCGCCGGCATCCGGCGGGCTGCCCGGAGCCGGCGGCGCGGGTTGCTGGGCCGAGGCGGCCGACACGCCGAGGGCGACCGCGAGCATCGCGGTCGCCAGGCACCGACCCGCCCGAGGGACGCGCCTCATACGTCGCGCAGGTGGCGCCCGACGCTGATCGCGCTCCCCAGCGCCCCGATGAGGGCGCCGGCGACGATGCCGGCCACCACGAGGCGCCCGTCGAAGAACTGCGTCGCGATCACGTACGTCGTGATGATGCGGTGGGCGGCCCAGGTCAGTCCGAGCGCCATCAGTCCGCCGAGGATGCCCTTGGCGAAGCCCTCGATGAGGAACGGGCTGCGGATGAAGCCGTCGGTGGCGCCGACCATGCGCATGATCGAGATCTCGCGCGCGCGCGACAGCACGGTCATCCGGATCGTGGCACCGATGATGATCACCGCCACCATCGCGAAGGCGAGGCCCAGCGCCATGCCGGCCACGGTCGCGATGTTGCGCAACCGGTAGATCTTCTCCACCCAGTCGTCGCCGTAGCGCACCTCGTCCACGAACGGGAAGGACCGCAGGCGCGCGGCCACGGCCGCGACCGTCGTCGGGTCGCGGAACCCCTCGCGCAGTCGCACGTCGATCGACGCCGGCAGGACGCTCGCATCGAACTCCTCGCCGAACTCCTTCAGCTCGCGCCGGGCGAGCACGAGGGCCTGATCCTTGGTCACGTACTCGGCCCGCTGCACCTCGGGGAAGGCGCCCACGTCGCCCACCGCCGCGGCCGCGGCCTCCACCGGGGTGCCGTCCACGAGGAAGGCGCGGATCTCGACGCGCTCCTCCACCTGGCGCACGGCATTCCGGATGTTGAGCGCCACGAGCCCGAACAGCCCGAAGGCGAACAACGAGAACCCGATGGTGACGATGCTGAGCACCGACAGCAGCGGCGCCCGGCGGAACCCCTGCAGCGCCTCGCGCAGGGCCAGCCTCATGCGTCCGCCGCCGGGCGCGGGTCGGTGGCCGAGTCGAAGACGACCTGCCCGCGGTTCAGTTCGATCGTGCGCAGGCCCGACCGCCGGATCAGGTCGAGGTCGTGGGTGGCCATCACGACGGCCGTGCCGGCGGCGTTGATCTCGCGCAGCAGCTGGAAGATGCCCCGCGTGGCGCGATCGTCGAGGTTGCCCGTGGGTTCGTCGGCGATGAGCACGAACGGGTCGTTCACGAGGGCCCGTGCGATCGCGACCCGCTGTTGCTCGCCGCCGGAGAGCTCGCGCGGCAGCGACGTGGCCTTGGCCGCGAGCCCCACCTGGGCGAGGGCGCGCGAGACCTTGGGGCCGATCGCGGCGCGCGCCGCGCCGGTGACCTCGAGGGCGAACGAGACGTTCTGCTCGGCCGTGCGGTCCTCGAGCAGGCGGAAGTCCTGGAAGACGATGCCGAGCTTGCGCCGCAGCCGTGCCACGTCGCCGCCCCGCGCGGTGACGGTCGAGACGCCACTCACCTTGATCTCGCCGCGCGAGGGGCGCTCCTCGAGGTAGATCATCTTGAGCAGCGTGCTCTTGCCAGATCCCGAGGGGCCGGTGAGGAAGACGAACTCCCCCTTCGCGATCTCCAGACTGATGCCGGCGAGCGCGGTGCCGGTGCGCGCATACTCCTTGTTGACGCCGGTGAACCGGATGATGCCGGGCGCCTTCGGGTCGGTCACTTGAGCGCCTGCTCCAGGTCCGCGATCAGGTCGTCCGCGCCCTCGATCCCCACCGACAGGCGCAGGAAGCCGTCGGGCACGCCGAGGCGCGAGCGCTCATCGGGGGTGAGGTGCACGTGCGACGAGTAGCGGGGCTCGCTCACGAGCGAGTCGACGCCACCGAGCGAGGGCGCGTGCCGCCACAGGCGCAGCCGACGCAGGAACCGTTCGGTCGCCTTGGCGCCCGCCGCCAGCTCGATGCCCAGCATGCCGCCGAAGCCATCGAGCATGGCCGTGGCGACTTCGTGGTCCGGATGGTCGGTGAGCCCGGGGTAGTGCACGGTCCGCACCTCCTTCCGGTCGGCGCACCAGTGGGCGATGCGCATCGCGTTCTCGTTCTGCCGCTGCACGCGGACGTCGAGCGTCTTGAGGCCCCGGTCGAGCAGCCAGCAGGCGAACGGATCGGGGGCCTGCCCCCAGATCATCATCTTCCGGCGCACTTCCTCGATGTAGGGGGCCGTGCCGCACACCGCGCCGCTCAGCACGTCGTGGTGGCCGTTCAGGTACTTGGTCGCGGAGTGGATGACGACGTCGGCCCCCATCTCGATCGGCCGCAGGTTGACCGGGCTCGCGAAGGTGGAGTCGACGACGAGGGCGAGGCCGCTGTCCTGCGTGAGGTACGAGATCGGCCGCAGGTCGACCACGCGGCACGACGGGTTGACCGGCGATTCGAGGAAGATCGCCCGCGTCTGCTTGCGCATCCGCTTCCGCCAGCCGCGCGACTCCATGGGGTCGACCAGGGTGACGTCGATGCCGAGGGTGGCGAACTCCTCGGTGAGCAGCGTGCGCGTGCCGCCGTAGAGCCACGAGCTGGCCAGCAGGTGGTCGCCGGGACGGAGCAGGGCCAGCAGTGCGCACGCCGTGGCGCCCATGCCGCTCGAGAGCACCAGGGCCGCCTCGGCGCCCTCGATGGCCGCCAGGCGCGCCTGCACGACCTCGGCGTTCGGACCGTTGCCGTATCGCGGATAGCGCATGCCGTCGGCGGTGCCGACTTCCTGGACGAAGTTGACGCCCTGGTACAGCGGCGAGACGATGGGCGCGTCGGTCTCGCGCGACGGCGCGGTGCCATGCACGGCCAAGGTGGAAAGCGCGGGTCCCCGGTCCTTCTTCGCCATCCGACGTGCCCTCCCGGGCTAGACGTAGCGCCGGCGGTCCTCGGCGCGATCGAACTCCGGCTTGCGGACGCGGACGATCTCCGTGACCGTCACCCCCACCAGATCGCGGACGACCACGCCGCCGCGCGGCAACGAGTCATCCAGCACGAGCGGTGCCAGCTCCTGGCGCCGCGGGCCGTACACCCACACCAGCTCGCCGTCGTTGAGGAGCCGTTCGGCGGCTTCGTCGCTGCGCATCCGCACCAGCGGCCCCCGGTCGGGATCTCCCTTCCGGGTGGCGATGTAGCCGACCACCTGGAGCGGCTTGTTCAGCGCCGACACGCGACGTTCACGACGCCACCCGCGCCGCGAGGAACTGGCCGTTCTCGCAGCGCAGCAGGCGGCGGTGCCAGAGGTCCACGAGCGCGCGCTCGGCGCGATAGGGCTCGAATCCCGCCTGTTCCGCCACCACCAGCGCCGTGCAGGCGCCGATCCGCCCGACCATCGACCACACCATGCGCTCGTCGTCGTCCACGGCGCCAATCAGGTGCGGCTCCCCGTCGGCCGGCTCGGCCACCAGCGCCAGTCCGTGGTGCTGGAGCACCCACTCGATGGCCTCGATGTGGAGGTCGTTCAGCCCGCGGAAGATGAAGTACACGGCGGCCGGCGCATCGGCCGGCTCGCGCGCATCGTAGCGTTGGAGGAGCTTGGCGATGATCTCGTCGGCGCACGAGAAGTCGAGCAACCCGACGTGGGTGAAGTCGATGACGGTGACCGCGTCCCCGTCCTCGTCGTCGCCGAGCAACGCCTCGATGGCACCACGCACGGACTTGCCCGTGGGACGGGTCACGAGGTTGGTGTACTGCTCGCTCACGGAACCTCGGAGCACCGACCCGAGATCGATGTGGTGGATCATCGGGTCAGCCGCTCCGGAATGACGATCTGCATCTGGGCACCGGGAAAGGCGGGGAGGTTCTTCGTGAGGGGAATATCATCGTCCCAAGTCGGGATGATTGCCAGTCTTGCGGTTCCGCTGCGCACCGTCAGCTTGCCGTCCCACCGGCCGACGTAGCGACGGATGCCGGCCAGGCCCTGGCCGCGCCCCTTGTCGGTGAAGCGGCTCACGCCGCGCAGCACGGCCTCCTCGAGCGCCGTGCCATCGTCCCAGCGGTCGGTGAGGCGGCGCCCCTGCGTGGTCTCCAGCGAGCGACGGAACCCCTGCCCGGCGTCGGTGACGGCGATCACCACGACGCGGCGGCCGAGCCGCTTGCGCCACTCGTAGACTTGCACCGCCACCCAGCCGCCGGTGCCGGCGTGCTCGATGATGTTCTGGCAGGCCTCGGAGAGGGTCATCGCGAACCCCATCGTGGCCTTGCTGTCGATGTGCAGGTTCTGGAGGATCTGCTGCGCCTTGTGCTGGATCCGCGCGACGACGTTGTGGACGTCCTCGGAGGCCGCGATCGGCGTGACCTCGAGCAGGACCTCCGACTCGCCCGGCGTCCGCCCCTTCGGGACGTGCCCGGACAGGTGGAAGATCCCCTCCGCGTGCTTGTAGAAGCCCGTCCGCGCCCAGTACGACGCGACCTCCTCGGCTTCGGGACCGCTGAACGTCGCCTTCTCCAAGCGCGATTGGCCGATCGCCAGCATCGCCGTCAGGCCGTACGGGGACGCCCAGCGGGCATGACGGGCGTCGAGGAGCACCGGGGCGTCCGCCGGAACGGTGGCCAGCTGCTCGAGAACCTTCTCGATGCCGGCATCGTCAAGCGAGGACGGAATGTTGATGACGGTGCTCACTGCAGGCTCAGCTCTCCCCGGAGGTGATGCGCCAGGCCGGAAGCTCCCCGGTGCCGCAGGTTGCGTGCTGCGGCTTTCTGCGCCGCCTCCATCGCTGTGACGATTCTATCACCGTTGAGCAGTCGCGAGAAGTACGTGGCGCCGAAGACATCACCGCATCCCGTTGGATCGATCTCGTCGCTGTCAAGCATGGGCGTGGCCGGGAGGAGCGCGGTGCGGGCCGTCCCCCCTTGCGCGACGGGCAACGTCAGGTCCGCGAGGCCATCGAAGCCCGGCGCCGCCACGTACACGGCGCCCCGCGCGCCCAGCGTCACGGTCAACGCGCGCACCCCATGCGCCAGCGCCGTGGCGGCCAGCGCGAGCGGATCGGCGGCCAGCAGCGCCAGCTCGTCCTCGTTCACCTGCAGCAGGTCCGCCGTGCGGCACCACCCCACGATCTCCTCGCTCGAGAGGTGACGCGGCGTGCGCAACCCGTCGGCCTGCCGGGCGAGCAGCAGCGAGTGCAGGTCGAGGTAGATCGGACCCTTGAACTGCTGCCGCAGCAGCAGCGCCGTCTGGAGGTCGAGCTCCCACCCGCTGATCAAGTTGACGTAGAGGGCGTCCAGTCCCGGCAGCAGCGGCTTGAGCCCGAGCCAGCTCCACCCCGGAATCCCGCCCGAGAGCACCTCCGTGCGGCGCGCGCTGTCGAGGTAGCGCAGCGTCACGCGGTTGTTGGGAAACGGCACCTCGATCGGGGCCGCATCCGGCGCCAGCCGCCGCAGCGTGCCAAGAAAAGCCCGCGCTTCGCGCGCGAGATCCGCGCCGACCTTCACGAGCGGCACGATCTCCCAGCGCGGCGGGAGCGCGGCGTCGAGGGCGCCGAGGGCATACGTGATCCCGCCCCATTCCTCCACCACGGGGGCGGCCGGATCCCGACCGTGGATCCGGTCCCACACGAACGTGCCGATCACGCCGAGCCGGCGTGCGGTCACACCCCGCCCATCGCCTGCGCCTTGTACGCGGCAATCGCGCCCAGCACGCCGGCTGCGTCGCCGAGCGTGCCCGGCACGATACGGCAGGCCTCCACGGCCGGCCGGAAGGCGCGACGACGCACCTCCGCCCGCAGCGGCTCGAAGAGGGTGTCGCCCGCCATCGTCACCCCGCCCGCGAGCACCACCACGTCGGGATTGAAGATGTTGAGCAGGTTGGCGATGCCCGCGCCGAGAAACCGCGCCGTGTCGCGCACCACCAGCCGGGCCAGGAAGTCGCCTTCCTTGGCCGCCTCGTACACGATCCGCGCCGTCAGCAGCTCGAGCTTGCCGTCCACCCGGTCCGCCAGCGAACTCGGCTCGTCGCCGGCCAGCAGTTCGCGCGCGCGCTGGGCAATGGCCGGCCCCGACGCATAGGCCTCGAGGCATCCATAGTTGCCGCACTTGCAGAGCCGGCCGGTGGAATCGATGGTGGTATGGCCGATCTCGCCGGCCACGTCCGACGAGCCGTGGTACAGCGCGCCGTTGAGGATCAGCCCGCCGCCGATCCCGGTGCCGATCGTCATCCCGACCACGTTGCGGCCGCCCCGCGCCGCGCCGAGCCACCACTCGCCGAAGGTGGCGCAGTTGGCGTCGTTGTCGAGCATGGCGGGGAGGCCCACGGCGCGGCTCACCCGGTCGCGCAGCGGGAAGTCGCGCCACCCCAGGTTGGGCGCGACGATCACCAGGCCTTTCTCGCGGTCGAGCGGGCCCGGCGCGCCGATGCCGACGCCGCGGAAGGCGGCGCGCGAGGCGCCCGTCTCCTGGATCGTCTCGGTGATCGAGGTCTCGATCATGCGGGCAATCCGTGCGACCACCGCATCGGCCCCCTCGTCGCCGCGGGTCGGCTCGCTGCGCAACGCGAACTGCCGCGCGCCATCGGCCGTCGCGGCGCCGACGACGATGTTCGTGCCCCCCAGATCCACGCCGAGGATGTACGCGTCCTGCGGCGAGCGTTGCGTGGCCGGCATGGTCAACCCTCTCGGAAGGAGGTGGCGCGCAGGGCGAGCGCGGCCACGGTGTCGGGCGAAAGCTCGCGCATGCACCGGAAATGGCCAAGCGGACAGACCGGCGGACCATGCTTGTCGCAGGGACGGCAGGGCATGCCCGGATGTTCGGCGAGGAGACTCACCGGAGCCAGCGGTCCGAAGCCGAACGCCGGCACCGTCGGACCGAAAATGGCGACGGTCGGAGTGCCGACGGCGGACGCCAGATGCTGGGGTGCCGAGTCGTTGGTGACGAGGGCGGCCGAGCGCGCGATCAGGGCCGCCGAGGCCAGGAGCGACAGCCGCCCGGTGGCGTCGAGGGCCGCCGGGACCTCGGCGCGGATCGCGTCCGCGAGCTCCCGGTCCTCGGTGCCCCCCACGATCACCAGCGCGACGTGCGGCGCGAGCAGCCGGGCCAGCGCCGGGTAGTGCGGCCAGCGTTTCGTGGCCCACACCGAGCCCGGGGCGAGCGCGACGAAGGGACGTGCGGCCGCATCGGAGCCGGCCAGCAGCGCGTCGACGGCGGCGAGCTCGCCGGTACCGGGATACAGGTGCGGCGTGAGCACCCCGGCGTGCGCCCGCTGCCCCTCGCTCGCCGACAGCGACCAGAGCCGCTCGGCGTGGTGCCAGTCGGCCCGGTATGGCACGCGACGGGTATACAGGCGCCGCCCGGCCGACGACCCGAAGCCCACGCGCTCCTTCATGCCGGCGAGGAAGGCGAGCGTGGCGCTGCGGAGCGAGCCCTGCGCGAGGTACGCCGTGGCCGGGGGCGACGCGGCGCCGCCGGCGATCTCGCGGGCCATGCGGTGCAGCCCGCGGATGCCCCGCGCGCTCCCCCGCTTGTCGTAGGGAAGCAGCCGCCGGATGGCCGGATGGTGCTGCAGCAGGGCGGCGCCGGCGGGCGTCGTCACGACATCCACGGGGCCGCGCTCGGCGAGCGCGGCGATCAACGGCGTGGTGAGCACCACGTCGCCGAGGAAGGACGTCTGGATGACGACGGACGCCGGGCGCGAATCATCGGGCCGGGCGGAAGCGGTCAGGCTCGCCATGGTCAGGAGAAGCTACGGGTCGCGGGCCGGGCCCGCGCGCCCTAGTCGACCTGCAGGACCGCCAGGAAGGCTTCCTGCGGGATCTCGACGCTGCCCACCTGCTTCATGCGCTTCTTCCCCTCCTTCTGCTTCTCGAGGAGCTTGCGCTTGCGGCTGATGTCGCCGCCGTAGCACTTGGCGAGCACGTCCTTGCGAAGCGGCTTCACCGTGGTGCGGGCGATGATCTTCATGCCGATGGCCGCCTGGATCGCGACCTCGAAGAGCTGGCGGGGGATCAGGTCCTTGAGCTTGTCGGCGATCTTCCGGCCCCAGTCGTACGACTTGTCCTTGTGGATGATCACGGAGAAGGCGTCGATCGGGTCGCCGTTGATCAGCATGTCCAGGCGCACGAGGTCGGAGCGGCGGTAGCCGAGGATCTCGTAGTCGAGCGAGGCGTAGCCGCGCGAGATCGACTTGAGACGGTCGAAGAAGTCGAGGATGATCTCCGCGAGCGGGAACTCCCAGTCGATCTCGACGCGCGTCGTGTCGAGGTAGCTCATGCAGGGGCGAACGGGTTACAACTAGACGTTACTCCGGGCCACGTAGTCAGTCCTCTACATTGCAGCCGTTATCACAAATCGGTCCGATTCGGAGCTCAACCAGGGCGATTTTGACCAAAATTTGACCGGCTTTCATATGCAAATGTCTCGTGATTGCATTGACTTGGGGGTCGACATTGCGGCTGAATGAGCAGATTAACGTCTGAGTCTGTGGACTAGTGTTCCGTTAGGCCCCGGCGTAATGTGATGCTTGATTGATTTGGTGGACGTTGTTTTGGGTGACAGCTCCGCTTGGGTCCAAATCGATCTGAGACGTTAATTGGGTTCATTGTAAACACGTTGCGTATGAAAAAAGGGGGGACCATGGGGCGTTTGCTTCCCGTCCATCGCGAGCACCGATCAAGCTCAGTCCACCCATTTGTCATCGCACCATGGAAAGGGGCCATGCGCATGACGGCATCCGCCAGCGCGGCAAACCGTTCATTCGTCTTTTTGTTGTCGATGATATTGGCCAGCAGTTTGGTGATGATCGCCAGACCAGCAGTCGCCGATTCAATCGAAGGCGAAAGATCCTATGTTGCCGGACGCAAGGATGAAGCCATTCGTCTGTTGCGCCGTTCCGCGTGGCAGGAAAATGATTTTTTTGCGCAGGTCAAACTTGGCGACATCTATTCGGCCAAGAATGCATCTGACAAAGGTTATGAAGACAGGGTGGAAGCTTTTGTCTGGTATTACCTGGCGGCACGCAATCCAAACATGTTGGAGCATGTGCACGTCGAGGATGCGGCTGCAGA
>JANLSF010000601.1:0-5542 GCA_031362285.1 Gemmatimonadota bacterium
CCGAGGTCGAGCACGCGCGCCGGCGGGGTCGGGAAGTGGGCCGCCACCAGCCGGGCCTCCCACGGCGTGAGTGCCTGCGACCGCGTGTACTCCGCCACGCTCCACGCCGTCGCGTAGTTCGCCAAGTTGCCGCCGGTGACATCAGACATCGTCGTCTTCGTCGGGTGTCGGGAGGGCGCCGGAACGCCCCGTCGCGCGCAGGGAGTCGTAGAGGCGGAGCGCGGCCCCGCGCACCGCCGGGGCATACCAGCGCACCGCGCGCAGGGCGAGTGGTGCCGGGTGCCAGCGCTGCTTGTACCGCTGGTTCCCGATCATCAAATGTAGCCGGGCGGCTCCGGCACCGACGGCCTGCTCGACCACGTGCGAGAGCATGGCCGCCCCGGGCGATGGCACGGAGGTGGCGGCGTCGTAGGCGGGCAGCCACCAGTGCCAGCCGGTGCGATGCACAAGGCCGAAGTGCCACGCGATCGGCGCGCCGTCCACCACCAGGCGATCCAGCCGGGCCCAGCCGGCGGCCGTCCCTTCGCAGGCGAACCGCGTGAAGGCGTCGAGCACCCCCGGCTGGTCGAGCACGCTGCCGGCCGCCCGCGCGCTCCAGAGCCTCCGGTGCGCGTCGGCCAGCGGTCCGCCCAACTCCGACCCCGCCGCAGCCCCGACCAGCGACTCGTACCGTCCACCGACGTCCGCGATCCGTCGCGCCGACCGCCGCACCTGCTCGCGCGCGTTCTTCGACAGGCGCCGGAGCACCGCCTCGAAGTCGTCGCCACCCAGCTCCAGCACGGGGCTGTTCTCCATCACGGTTGGCGTCGTCGACGCCACGGCGAACTCTGCGTGCACCAGGCGGAACAGGGCGCTGTCGTACGGCACCGGGACGCTCGCGCGCACCGAGGCCCAGAAGGTGCTCCAGTCGCCCTCCGGCAGCGCCGCCGCCGCGAGTGGATCGTGATACCCGAACAGGGCGTGCCCGATGGGCTCGAGCACGCGGCGCGTCACCCGCGAGCCGCGCTGCGGCGTGATCACCCACGGCAGCAGCACCTCCGTCCCATCGGGCGCCTCGGCCAACCCCACCACGGGACGCGAACCGGCGGCCACGCCCACCGTCTCGGCCCACGCGCGAGCCAACGCCGGCTCGTGGAAGGCATTGGCCGCGCGCGAGCGCGACGCGAGCCGCTGCCACCGGTCGGCCACCGCACCCTGCCAGACTTGGTCCCACGCCGTGACCCAGCGGAATCGCCACGCGCTCATGGCAACTCCGTGTACATCGCCAGCGTGTCGGCGGCCACGTCGTCCATCGTGCGGGCGCGGGGCAGCGCCGCGCGCCAGCGGTCGACCGTGCCGACGGAGTCGCGCGCGATCTCGGCGAGCAGCGCGGCCAGGGCCGGGGCATCGCCCGGCATCACCAGCTGGCCGTTGACCCCCGGCGCCACCAGTTCGCAGAGGCCACCGAGCCGGGAGCCGATCACCGGCGTCCCCACGGCGTGCGCTTCAATGGCGATGGTCGGCCCGCCTTCGGCGGTCACCGATGGACAGACCAGCACGTCGAGCCCGCGCAGCACGTCGCCCAGGGCGGAACGGTCCACGCCGTCAGCCACCGTCACGCGGGCATCCAGCAACGCGATCTCCCTCCACGCCTCGCGCTCCGCGCGCTCACCGTCCGAGCGCACGGGGCCGCGCACGACCAGGCGGATGGGCAGGTCGTGCGGAAGCAGCGCCCACGCCCGGGCGAGCACGCCGAGGCCCTTCACCGGGTCGAAGCGCCCCACGTACCCCACCGTCACGGGCGAGGCGCACGGAGCCGCGTCCGGGCCACGCTTGCGTCCCCCCGTCGGCGGCACGCACCCGAGCGCGTTCAGCACGACCTGTCCCGCCGTCGCGCCATTGGCCATCACCACGTCGCGCGCCCACGCCGTGAGGACCACGAACCTCTGCACCATCGCGTACAGGGCGCGCTGCCGCTCGAGGTTTTCTCCAATCAGGGCCGGCATCCCCGCCATGGTGCCCGCGCGACCGGGGAGCATCGCCAGCGCCGCCGCGCTCACGCTCGGCGGAAACGCGGCCACGGCGCTTGCCAAGGCCCGGGGCGCCCCGCGCTCGGCGAGCACGCACGCGGTGCACTTGGCCACCTCGGCCAGGCCGTCGCACGGCGTGGTGCCCCCTTGCAGCATCGTGCCCCGTTCACAGAGCCAGCCCAGGCGCGCGGCGTGGGACGTCACGAAGACGCGCGCGCCGGCCGCGCGCGCCGCCTGCACCTCCGACAGGCCCAGTCCGGTCACGAACGCATGCACGTGGACGATGTCCGGTCGCTCGCGCGCGAACCAGGCGTGCAACCGCTCGGCCCCGCGCGCCGTCACCGTCCCGCGGGATTCCTCGCGCGAGGGCGCGTTGGTCACGCCGTAGCGCCACACCGGAATGTTGTCGTGCTCGTAGCGGCGCTCGCCGGCGACGCCGGCCTCCGGGGCCACCACCGTCACCGCGTGAGCGCGCGCCACGAGCCGCTCGGCGAGCGCCGCCACATACCCCTCGGTCCCGCCCTGCCCCTCGGGGAAGTACCAGCCGCAGGCGAGCACGATCTTCACGCGCGCACCGCCGTGACCGTCACGAGGTCGCCCAGGTCGCGCTCAGCCAGCAACTGCCGGAAGCGCGCGTCGCTCGCGTGCCAGTCGCGGAGGGTGGCGTGGGTGGGGTCGGCGTTCGAGTCCCAGACCTGCTCGGTGGTCAGTGCGGCAATGCGCCACCCCAGGACGGGCAGCTGCGTGCGCAGCGACTGCGCGCCCACCAACTCCACCCCATGATGGGTCCAGTCGAAGTGCCCCTCCCAGTCGCGGCCGAAGAGGCGGTGCGTGAGCGAGTCGGCGTTCGTCGTCTTGATGAGCAGCTGCGCGCGAGGCGCGGCGAGCGGCGCGAGGGCCGCGAGGGCCGCCCATGGGTCGCGGAAGTGCTCCAGGGTCACCCAGAGCACGAGCACGTCGAACGGCCCGCGCGAGGCGAGCTCCGCCGGCGGCGGCGCCGCGTCGGCGTTCCACTCGAAGGCATGCAGGCCGCCCAGCCGTTCGCGCGCGCGCTCCACCGCCCAGCTGGAAAAGTCGGCCCCCACCGCGTCGTAGCCCGCCACGCGCAGGGCGTGCACCAGTCCGCCCGTGGCGCAGCCAACTTCGAGCACCCGTGCCGGCGGCGCTGCAATCGCGCGCACGCGCGCGACGATCGCTGGATGTTCCGCCGCCGACTGGGCGTCGTGATCCACGTAGTTGTCGCCGCCGAAGTAGCTCGCGTCCACGGGGCGGTCGGCCGCGGCCAGGTAGTGTCCGGTGCGACGGCGGGACGCGTCGCCCGTGGCACGGCCGAGCGTCCAGTCGAGCGTGAACCGGCGACCGGGGAAGAGGAGGGCGGGGGTGCGGCCGTTGGGCGTCACCGCGAACGCCTGCCCCGTCGGAGGCACGGAGACCGGCGCCGTTCCGACGCGGGGGGCCTCGTTGCGCAGTCGCCCCTGTGCGAGGTCGAGCATGAGGTCGGTGGCGCCGGCGCCCACCGGCACGGCCTCACTCCGCCAGACGACCTCGCCCGGGAAGTGCCCGTCGTACCTCCGCGCCTCGACCGCGACGCTGCCAGCAACGCCTGTCGACACCCTCGCCGACAGCTCGCCTCCCTCCACCCGGTATCCGGCCTGCACCGCCAGCAGCCCCACGTCGTCGCGGGCCTCGCGGGCGAGCAGCACCGCCTGCCGCCCGGTCAATTGGCGCAGCAGGGCGAGTGGGAGCGACCGGAGGAATGCGAGCACGAGAGGGGATGGGAAGGGGGAATCGCGGGCGACAGCGGGCCGCCCCGGCGACGGCTGGAGGCCATCGACGAGGTGCCGCTCGGACGGAAATGCAGCAGCACCGTCCGCGGCGCGTTGGCCGGGGACGTTGCCTCACCAGAGGACGAATCGTTCTATACGAGTGTCACCGGCCCAAGGACCGGCCGATACTTGTGCACCGGCCCCGCGCGGCCGGGCGTATTCCCGCCGACTCCACCATGCGTCCAACGCGACTTCTCCTCGCCGCCTCGCTCCTGCTCTCCCTCTCGGCCTGCGCCAGCGCGCCGGCGGGGCCGGCGTTCACCCCCGCGCCACTCCCCAAGAGTTTCGGCTTGCGGGCGGGCGACGTCGTGCGGGTGCGCGTCTGGCGCGAGCCTGACCTCTCCGGCGACTTCATTGTCGACGAGTACGGCCGCATCTCCCTGCCGCTCCTGGGCAACCGCGAGGCGCTGGGCGAGTCGTCGGAGACGCTCCAGAAGAAGCTGCAGGACGCCTATGCCGCCACGCTCAAGGACCCCTCCGTGCAGGTGGTCTTCCTGCGCCGCGTGGCCGTGCAGGGCTCGGTGAAGGTGCCCGGGCTCTTCCCGCTGGACGCGACCATGACCGTGGGTGACGCGCTGGCCATGGCCGGTGGCCGCGCCGACGGCGAGGTCACCCCGCTCGAACTCTGGCGCACCGGCACCCTCGTCTGGGGCGACGTGCCCACGAGCACCTTCGTGGGCCAGCTCGACATGAAGGCCGGCGACGAACTGCGCGTGCCGCAGGGCTCCTGGTTCAAGCGCAACGGCATCACCCTCGCTACGTGGATCCAGGTGAGCGTCGTCGTGGTCCTGTCGGTGCTGCAGATCGCCATCGCCACCCGATAGCCCGTGTCCACCGACATCACCCCCGTCAACGCCGCCACGAACGCCGAGGCCACCAATCGGCAGTTCTGGAGCCTGGTCGCCCGCAACCGGTTCCTGATTCTCGCGGCGCTCATCATCACCCCGCTGCTCTCGGGGATCGCCGCCTCGCTCGTCACCCCCGTCTATGAGGGGACGGCCACCGTCAGCATCGAGAAGAAGGTGACGCCGGTGCCGTCGCTCATCGACGGCGGCATCCGCAACGACAAGGTCGACGTCGCCGCCGAGATCGAGTTGCTCGGGTCCCGCTCCATGGCCGAGGCCACGGTGGACTCGCTGTCGCTGCACGTGACGGCCATGCATCCGTTCCGCCTCTTCAGCGATGGGCGCGTCCTCGCGCCACCGCGTCCCGTCTCGCGCCCGAAGCTGTTCAGCGTGCTGATTGCGCCGCGCACCGCGCAGGCCGGAGCGTTCCGCCTGGAACCGGAAAAGGGGGGCACCGTGCGCGTCGTGAATCGTGCCGACGGCAAGCTGGTCGCCCGCCTCACCCCCGGTCAGCCCGGCGCCATTGGCGACCTCCGCGTGGTCCTCGCCGACTCGGCGGCCGCGCAGGGCACCGTGAACCTCGACGTCTCGGGCTTCAGCGACGCCGTGTCGGCGCTCCGGGGCGGGCTCGACGTCCGCCGGCCGTCGCGCGACGTGAACACCGTCGCGGTGACCTTCCAGAGCGGCGACCCGCTGCTCGTCCGCGACGTGCCCAATGCGCTGCTCACGCAGTTCATCACGCTGCGCCGCGACCTCAACAAGACCGAGGCGCGCAGCACCGTGCGCTTCCTGCGCCAGCAGCTCGACACGCTGGCCCGCGCGCTGTCCGAGAGCGAGGATCGCCTGATGGCCTTCCGCGCCC
>JANLSF010000649.1:0-3728 GCA_031362285.1 Gemmatimonadota bacterium
GGGCGCGCTGCTGGAGCTTGCCGAGCACCTCGTTGGGGAGCGTGGCGTACACCGAGCCCACCAGTTGCAGGTCGTACGTGGTGCCGGTGCCGATGGCCGCGCCTTTGGCCGCGTTCACCACCTTGGCCCAGATGTCCTTCACGATGTTCATGTCCACGTGGCGCACCACGTAGTACACCTCGGCTTCGTCGGGCACCACGTTCGGCGCCTTGCCGCCGTTGGTGATCACGTAGTGGATGCGGCTGCCATCGGGGATGTGCTCGCGGAGGAAGTTGGTCATGACATCCATGACTTCCACGGCATCCAGCGCGCTCTTGCCGCGCTCCGGGCTCGCGGCGGCATGCGCGCTCAGCCCATGAAAGCGGAACTTCCCCGAGATGTTGGCCATCGAGCGGCCGCCATCCACCACGTTGTCGTCGCCGGGGTGCCAGGCCAGCACCACGTCCACGTCGTTGAACAGGCCATCGCGCACCATGTACACCTTCCCCGCCCCGCCCTCCTCGGCCGGGGTGCCGACCATGCGCAGCGTCCCCTTCACGTTGTTGGCCACCATCCACGCCTTGAGCGAGATCGCCGCGGCCGTGCTCGCGGTGCCAAACAGGTGGTGTCCGCAGCCGTGCCCGGGGCCACCGTTCCGGAGCGCCTTCCGCTCCGGCGTGGCATCCTGCGAGAGCCCCGGAAGCGCGTCGAACTCGCCGAGGATCGCGATGACCGGCTTGCCACTCCCGTACTCGGCCACGAAGGCAGTCGGTTCGCCGACCACGCCGGCGGTGACCTTGAAGCCCGCCCCCTTGAGCTCGGCCTGCAGCAGCGCCGAGCTCTTCTCCTCCATGTAGCCCACCTCGGCAAAGCCCCAGATCTGCTTCGCGATGTCGGCGTAGTGGGCGCTCGCGGCGTCGAGCCCCGTGAGCATCGGGGCGGTGTTCGCGGCTGGCTTGGGAAGCTGCGCGGCGAGCGGGAGCGTGGCCGCGAGCACGAGGGCGGCGACACGAGAGGGCAGGCGAATCGAGGACATGGAATCCATCGGGGCTTGGGGGAGACGGTGGCACCACCGCACGGAGCCGGGGTACGTCGCTGCTACGCGCGCGGCCCGTCCGACGTTACCATGCACGCACGGCCCGCGCCATCCGCGCGCCATCCACGCGCCTGGCCCGCCCGACGCACCGCCTGCGCCATTCGTCTCCGGCGCCGCCCGACTCATCATGCCCTCATGATTGCCATGCCGACCCTGCTTCGCGCTGCTCGCTCCGCCGCCCTGCTCGCCTTCCTCTCGGCCACCTCCGGCGCTCGCGTCCCGCTCGCCGCGCAGGGGAAGCCGGCAGCCCCGCTGCGCCCCATCACCACGCGCGAGATCGACGCCCACCTGCGGTTCCTCTCGCACGACCTGCTCGAGGGGCGCGCACCCGCCACGCGCGGCGGGCGCCTGGCGGCCGAGTACATCGCCACGCAGATGCAGGCGTACGGACTCGAGCCGGCCGGTGACAATGGCTGGTTCCAGAAGGTGCCGATCGACATCGTGGGCGCGAAGCAGGAGACCATCCGCGCCTCCGCCACGGCCAAGGCCACCGCGACGCTCCGCTATCCGGACGACGTGGTGATGTGGGGCGGCTCGGCCAGCGAACGGAGCGTGGCCAGGGGGGAGCTGGTCTTCGTGGGCTACGGCGCCACGGCCCCCGAGTACAAGTGGAACGACTTCAAGGACGTGGACGTGAAGGGGAAGGTGTTGCTCGTGCTCGTGAACGACCCACCGGCGCCCGCGGGCGAACCCACCCTGTTCGGTGGCCGGGCGATGACGTACTACGGCCGCTGGCCCTACAAGTTCGAGGAGGCCGAGCGGCGCGGCGCGGTGGGCGCGCTCATCATTCACACCACCGAGCGGGCCGGCTATCCCTGGCACACCGTGGTGGGGAGTTGGGCCAAGGAGCAGCGCATGCTGCCGCGGCCCGCCACGGCGCCGGCGCCCCTCGGCGTGCGCGGATGGATCACCGACTCCATGGCCACGGCGCTGCTCGCACAGGCCGGACTCGACCTCGCCCAGCTGCGGACCAAGGCGGAGTCGCGCGACTTCCGGCCGGTGCGCACGGGGATCGCGGTGGACCTCGCGTTCGACAACACCGTGCAGCACCTGCAGAGCGAGAACGTGCTCGGGATGCTCAAGGGGAAGGACCCCAAGGGGAGTTCGGAGTTCGTGGTGCTCTCGGCGCACTGGGACCACCTCGGCATCGGGCCCGCCGTTGGCGGCGACTCGATCTACAACGGCGCCGAGGACAACGCGTCGGGCACCGCGAACCTGCTCGCCGTCGCCCGGGCGGCGGCAGAGGGCGCGCGCACGCGCCGCTCGATGCTCTTTGCCTTCGTGACCGCCGAAGAGAGCGGGTTGCTGGGGTCGCAGTACCTGGCGGAGCATCCGCCGGTGCCCCTCACGCTCACCGTGGCCAACCTGAACATGGACGGCGGCAACCTGCTCGGCCGGGTGAAGGACCTGAACGTGCTAGGCGATACCAAGAGCACGTTGGGGCCCCAATTGTCCACCTTCCTGCAACCCCGCGGCATCAAGATCGTCCCTGAAGCGTTCCCCGAGCGCGGCGCGTTCTACCGATCGGACCACTTCATGTTCGCGAAGGCCGGGATTCCGTCGGTGTCGATTGGCGCCGGCGACACCTTCGAGGGGCGGCCGGCAGGGTGGGGGGTGCAACAGGGCGAGGACTACACCGCGCACCGGTACCACCAGCCGTCGGACGGATACCGACCGGATTTCGACCTCTCGGGGGCGGTCCAGCTCTCGGGGATCGTGCTGGATTTTGCCCGGGTGCTGGGCAATTCGTCGGCTTGGCCCCAGTGGGCGAAGGACGCGGAGTTCAAGCGCCCGACCAGGCGGCCGACCATGTAGGCCGACGTGTCGTTGGGGATGATGGACGACACCCGGCACGGCCAGCGACGCACCAAGATAGACCTATCTCGTTCATAGACAACGACTTGGATACCAGGCACGCCGCGATCATAACTGTGACGCAGCCCCCATCTGCGACGTCATATCAGCGGTAGATTGAATGATCGGTGGCACGACCGTTGCACACTCATATGGAACAACCACTCCCGGAACCCGAAGCGCCGCTGGAAAAGGAGATCCGCATTTCCGCGCGGCTGTCCGCGCAGTCGCGGCTCTCCCCGCAAGAGTTGGAGCGCACGATCGGCGAGGTGCAAACCGCAGCCGAGAAGGAGCAGGCGCGGCTGTCGCATCGGCTTCCGGACTCTGTGGTCTGGTATCGTCGGCCGGCTGTGGCGGGCCTGTTGGTGACGGTGGCGTTGCTGGTCTGGGTGGTGCAGCTGTGGGTATGGAAGCCGGCCGGCCGGACCCCCTCGGCTCGTGAGCGCGACGATGGGCTGAGGTTCCGGGTGGCGCTGCAGGCGGCGCGGATCGAGGACTTCAGGGAGCGGACCGGCCGGTTGCCGCGGACGCTGAGCGAGACGGACGAGGCGATCGATGGCATGAGCTATACCGTGCTGGACAGCGGGCGCTACCGGTTGACCATCCGGGATTCGACGCAGGTCGTGACGTGGCGGTCGGACTCGTTGCTCTCGACCTTCCTTGGAGCCAGCCTGATGCACATGCGGGAACAGAAGATCAAGTGAGGCCGTGATGCGGGGACGTGGTCGTCGTGGCGTGACGCTGGTCGAGTTGATGGTCGTGGTGGGCATCATCGGGGTGCTCACCGGCTTTGCCGCGC
>JANLSF010000653.1:0-14987 GCA_031362285.1 Gemmatimonadota bacterium
CGATCCGGAAGTGGTGGCCCTGCTCGGGCGGTACGTGCGCGCGGAGCAGGCGCAGGGTCCGGCCACGACGCGCGCGGAGCTGTTGTCGCGCTTCGTGCGCTCCGAGCTCTCCGCCGCCGGCGCGCTGGCGCACCTGGCCTCGTGGAAGGCCAATGGCGCGCCCCAGGCGTTGTTCGACGTGGCGCCCTTTCCCGAGGACGTGACGGAAGTGCAGGCGCTGGCCGCGGCGGCCCGGCGCACGGGCGGCGTGCAGGTGGCCCGTGCCACGGCCACGCCCTGGCTCCAGCTGATGGTGGCGGTGCCACATCCGGGCGGTGCCGTGAGCACGATCATCGTGGCCCCGCGATCCCGGCTGTTGCCCGACGACCCCTTTGCCGCCCTGCTCGGGCTCGCGCCGCAGGCCGCGGCGGCGCCGCCGTACGCGATCGTGATCGACGGCGCCGGGCCGAGCGGCGCGACGGTGAGCGACCGCGAGCGGTGGCAGCGGCGCGCCACCGAACTGCACGGCGACTGGGAAGTCAACGGCGTCAACGGGCCGCTGCGCGTGCATGCCAGCGTTGAACTGCGGCCGATGGAGACGCTCGCGCCGCGCGGTGCCCTGCTCGTGCTCGCCGACGTGGTGCTCGTGGGACTGCTGTGGGTGGCGAACGTGGCCGCGGGCGGCGCGCTCCGGCGCTGGCTGCGGCTCCGTCGCGATGCCTGGCTGGGGAGCTTCCGCGTGCGCGTGTCGTTGGGGCTCTTCGTGTTCGCGTTGCTGCCGGTGGTGGCCTTCGCCGTGGTGGCGGTGCGTCGACTGCAGGCCGACGACCGGCGGTCGCGCGAACTCGTGGTGCTGGAAACGCTGCGGGGCGCCGTGTCCACCGTGCAGGACCTGCAGCTGACCGCGATGGCGCGCCGCTTCGGCACGCCGTTGCTGCTCTATGGTGACGGCGTGCTGCGGGAGGCCACCGAGCCCCTGCACGGGCTGCTCGCCCCGACGGGGCGATTCCTCGACGCGGCGCTGCTCGCCGGGGTCGGGACGGAGGACCTGCTCGCCACCACGCGCGAGGAACGCCTCGGTGATCGGACCGCGCTCGTGGGGTATCGCTCGATCGACGTGCCGAGCCTGCCGGCGCACTTCGTGCTCGCGGCCCCGGCGCGGACCGATGCCCTCGACCTCGACCGGCGGCGCAACGACCTCATCATCCTGCTGCTGTTCGCCGCCAGCGGGGCGGCGCTGGCCGCCTTCTGGCTTTCGGGCGTCGTGGCGCGTCAACTGGCCTCGCCGATCGAGGCGCTGCGGCGCAACGCGCTGGCGGTCGCGGCCGGCGGCACGCCGGAACTGCCGCGCACCTCGGTGTCGGAGTTCGTGCCGGTGTTCCGCGCCTTTCGTCGCATGACGGATGACCTGGGCGACAGCCGCCGGGCGCTCGAAGACGCGCAGCGCCGCACGGCGGCGGTGCTGTTGCACGTCGCCTCGGGCGTGATCGCCGTCAGCGAGTCCGGCCTCGTGGTGCTGGCGAACCCGCGTGCCGAGGCGATCATCGGGACGCCGCTCGCGCCGGGCGGGGCGCTCGAGGGGCCGGTGGGCGAGGCCCTGCTGGGGGAAGTCCGGCGATTCGCGGCGGGCGATGCGGTGGAGCGCGAGTTCGACCTGCCGGCGGGCCCCCGCCGCCTGCACGCGCGCCTCGCCCGGCTGCCCTCGGCGCGCGGCCTCGTGATCACCGTGGACGACGTCACCGAGCTGGCCCGGGCGCAGCGGGTGCTGGCGTGGGGCGAGATGGCGCGCCAGGTCGCTCACGAGATCAAGAATCCGCTGACCCCCATCCGCCTCGGCGTGCAGCACCTGCAACGGGCGCGGCACGATCCGCGCGTCGACTTCGACGCGGTGCTCGACCGCAACGTGGGACGCATCCTCGCCGAGATCGACCGGCTCGACGAGATCGCGCGCACGTTCAGTCGCTTCGGCACGACGCCGGCGGAACGCCCGGCGCAGGAGGGGCTCGCGATCGGGGAGCTGCTGCGTGACGTGGTCGCGCTCGAGGGGCTGGGCGAGGAGGGCGCGGTGCGCTGGACGGTGGATGTCCCCGCGGACCTCCCCCGGGCGATTGCCCGCGATGACGAGTTCCGGGAGGTGCTGCGCAACCTGCTCGAGAACGCGCGCATGGCCGGGGCACGCACCGTGCAGGTGGTCGCGCGGAGCGCGCGGGCGCACGTCACCGTGGTCGTGCGGGACGACGGCGAGGGGATCCCCGTGGAGGCGTTGTCGCGCGTCTTCGAGCCGCACTTCAGCACGCGGACGAGCGGCAGCGGCCTTGGCCTCGCCATCTGCAAGCGGATCGTCGAGGGCTGGGGCGGCTCGATCGCCCTCGAGAGCACGCCGGGGAGCGGGACCGCGGTGACGCTCACGCTGGCGGCCACCGTGCGAACCGACGAAATTGCCGTGACATGAGCCAACCGAACACGAGCGGTTCCCATCGGGCCATCCAGAGCAACCCGAGCGCGAGCGGATCGCATCGTGCGGTGCAGCCGGTCCCCGCGCACCTGCAGGGCTGGCAGCTCCCGCCGCAATGGCGCTGGGGACAGGTGGGGATGTTCACCGACCACCGCCATGTGCAGGAGGTGATCGATGCGCTCGGTCGTTCGCTGGCCCTGGTGAGCGCGCCCGACCCGGCGCATGCGGAGTGGCTGTACGAGGAAGCGCGCACGCTCGCCCACTCGAGCCATCCGACGATTCCGACCACGTATCACTACTGGACCCATCAGGCGCCCAGTCCGCGCGGTCCGGGGTACCTGCGTCGCTGGATCGCCGGCGAGACGGTCGGCGCCCGCTCGCGACGCGTGGGCACCGAGGGACTCGCGTACATGCTCACGATCCTGCGGGCGACGGGGTCGGCGATGGCCTACCTGCACGATGGCGGCATCGTGCACGGGGCGATCTCCGCGGAACACACGTGGGTGACGCCGACGGGACGCGTCTGGCTGCTCGGCTGGCAATGGGCGGCGCCCAAGGAGCGAATTCCCGCCGGGCTTGCCCCCGACCCCGAACTCGTGGTCCGCGCGCCGGAGCTTCGCGAAGAGGCATGGGCGCCCACCGCCGCGTCGGATCAGTGGCAGCTCGCCGCGATGTGCTTTGCCGCGCTCACGGGCGAGCCGCCGCCGACGCGCGACATCCCGCCCCTCCGCTGGGTGGCGCCCGAGGTACCGGAGGCGGTCGCCACGCTCGTGGACCGCGCGCTGGCCATCAACCCCGAGGACCGGTATCCCAGCGTGGCGGCGCTGCTGCGGGCCGTCGACCGCACGGTGTCCTCGCGCACCCTGCTCGTGAACGCCGACGAGACGGCGCAGCGGCCGCGTGACGAGTCCGACGAGACCCGCCTGCGGTGGGCGACCGCCGATGACTACGAGGTGATGGCGCCCCTCGGTCGTGGCTCCTTCGGCTCGGTGTGGCGCGTGCGCGACCTCGCGCTCGGGCGTGAGGTCGCGCTCAAGATGCTGCATCCCGACATCGCGCGGATGCCGAACGTCGTCGCCCGCTTCCAGCGCGAGGCGCGCCTCGCGGCGCAACTCGCGCACCCCGCCATCGTCCCCATCTACGACTGGGACAGCCAGGGCGAGGTGTCGTGGTACACGATGGAGCTGGCCGAAGGGGGCAGCGTGGCGCAACTCGTCGCGCGGCAGGGGCCGCGCCCGATCGAGGAGTTGGCGCCGCAGATCTACATGGTGCTCGACGGTCTCGAGGCCGCGCACACCATCGGCATCATGCACCGCGACCTCAAGCCCGAGAACATCCTCATCGACCGGTATTGGCGCTGGCGCGTTGCCGACTTCGGCATCGCCAACGTCGCCGGCGAGGACGTGGCGAGCATGACCGGCACCCCGGCGTTCGCGGCGCCGGAGCAGCTGCTGGGCGAAGCGCAGGGGCCGCTCGCGGATTGCTTCGCGATCGGGGCGATCGCCGCCTACGCGCTCGTGGGGAAGCCGCCGTTCGGCGACGACCATGGACAGGCGATCCTCGCCCGCCAGATGGCCAGCGAGTGGGACCGCACGGCGTTCGCGGAACCGATCGCGCGCTTCCTGGCCCGGGCGCTGGCCCCCGACCCCGAGCACCGGTACGCGGATGCCGCGGCGATGAAGGCGGCCTGGCTCGAGGCGGTCGAGGAAACGATGGACGACGAGCGGCGCGGCGAGTCGTGGTGGACGCGGCTCGTGCGCACCGTGAGCCGGTAGCCGTTGCCGGAGCGTCGGGCGCGTCCGCGTCCCGGCACCTGAGCGGGCCACCTTCCATGCAGCCAACCCCCTCGCGCTCGGTCTTCCAGGACCCCAGCGGCCGACGCTGGCGCCTCGTGCGTCGGCTCGCCTTCGCGACCGGCGTGATCACCTCGCTGCTGGCCCTCGTCGTGATCGGCAGCGTGCTCCTGCCGCCGCTGCTCCCCGGGGTGAACTGGACCATGGCGCCGGTCGGTCCCACGCAGGCCCCGCGCGTGACCACCAGTCGCGTGGAGCGCGAGCGGCAGCAGGCGCACCTCCAGCTCAAGCGCGCGCTGGACCGCACGCGACCGCCACCATCACTGCGCCCCGCCCGGCTGCCGCTCGTGAAATGGTCCGGTGGCCCCAAGCCCAAGGCGCCCGACGAGCCGATTGTCGCCGCCTTCTACGTGAATTGGGACGACAACTCCTTCGTCTCGCTGCGGGCCCATGCCGCCAACCTCGACTGGGTGATCGTCGAGTGGGCGTTCGTGGACCCGAGCGGCGACTCGCTGCAGTTCCGCATCGACCGCAAGGTGCCGTACCTGCTGTCGTTGCTCAAGCCGGAGGACCGCCCGCAACTCCTCCTCATGATCTCGAACGCGCAGAACCGCACCACCTTCGACGCGACGCGCCTGCGGCAGCTCGTGGGCCGGCCCGCCGCGCGCCGGAAGGTGGTCGCCCAATTGGAAGAGGCGGTGGCCACGTATGGCCTGGGCGGGGTGACCCTCGACCTCGAGAACATTCCGGAGGGGCTGGAGGACGACTTCCTGCGCTTCACGCGCGAGGTGCGGGCCGCGATGCGCCGGCTGGGGAAGCTCACGACGCAGGCGTTGTCCCCGTTCGAGGGGGACGACTTCATCCGGCGTGCGGGGCGGGAGAACGATCACGTGATCATGATGCTCTATGACGAGCACCAGTCGAGCGGCACTCCGGGATCGGTGGCCAGCCAGCCCTGGTACGTGGCCCGCGCCGAGCACGCCCTCGCCCTGCTGCCGCCGCGCACGGCCATCCTCGGCATTGGCGCGTACGGCTACGACTGGAATGATGCCGCCGGCAGCACGCAGGTCGACGAAATGACCTTCCAGGACGTGATGAAGGCCGCGCGCGCTCGCCCCGGCGCCCTCCGCATGGATCCGGCATCGCTCACGCCGTACCTCGCGTGGACCGACGCCGACTCGACCGACCATCTCACCTGGTTCCTCGACGCCACCACGGCCTGGAACCAGATCCGCGCCGGCGCCCGGCTCGGCGCGGCCGGTCACGCCCTCTGGCGCCTCGGCAGCGAGGATCCGTCGCTCTGGAACGTCCTCACGGAACACGGCCTCACGGGACCGGTGACGGCGCTGCGCGACATCCCGGGTGGCTACGACGTGGAGTTCGACGGGACGGGCGAGCTGCTCCGCGTGCTCGACCGCCCCACGGATGGCACGCGCCGCGTGGAGGCCGACGCGCGAACCGGGCTCATCGTGTCGCAGTCGTTGGTGCGCGCGCCCTCTCCCACGATCGTCAAGCGCACCGGCAGCGCGCCACCGCACGAGGGCGGGAAGCAGGTCGCGCTCACCTTCGACGACGGCCCTGACGGAACGTGGACGGCGCCGATGCTCGACACGCTCAAGGCGTACGGGGCGCCGGCCACCTTCTTCGTCATCGGCAACAACGTGGAGCGGCGGCCGGGGATCATGCGCCGGATCGTCCGCGAGGGCCACGAGTTCGGCAACCACACCTGGTCGCACCCCAACCTGAGCCTGGTGGCGCCCTTCCTGGTGCGGCTCGAGATCGCCGCGAATGCCCGCCTCCTCGAGGCGATCCTCGACCGGCGGTCGGTCTTCTTCCGCCCGCCGTACTTCGGGGATGCCGAGCCGAGCACGGCCGACGAGCTGGGGCCCGTGCTCATCGCGAGCGACATGGGCTACATCACGGTGGGGGTGCACATCGACTCGGACGACTGGAAGAACCCCGAGCCCGAGGCGATCGTGCAGGCGGTGCTGACCGACCGGTATCGCGGCAACGTGGTGCTCCTCCACGATGGCGGCGGCGACCGGGCCAACACGCTGGCGGCGATCGGGCCGATGATCGATTCGCTGCGCGCGCGCGGCGATACCCTCGTCCTGCTCTCGACGCTGGCCGGCGTCCCGCACGACCAGGCCATCGTGGCGCTCCCGCCGCGGAGCCGGGCGCAGCGCCTCATCGAGCTCGGCACCTTCGGTGCGCTGGGCCTGATCGAGTGGGGGGTGTACTGGGTCTTCCTGGCCGCCGTGGTGCTCGGCGTCGCGCGCCTGGCCTTCATCCTCGTGCTCGCCGCGTGGCAGCGCTATCGCCGCCGCCCGCCCCTGGCGCCGTTCGCGCCCAGCCTGTCGATCCTCGTGCCGGCGTACAACGAGGAACGGGTCATCGTCCGCACGATCGACAGCCTGCTGGCCCAGCGCTATGCGGGGTCGCTGCACGTGATCGTGATGGACGACGGGTCCCCCGACCAGACGCACGAGGTGGCCCGCGCGGCGTTCGCCCACGACCCGCGCGTGCACGTCTACCGCAAGCCGAACGGCGGCAAGGCGAGCGCGCTCAACGCGGCGCTGCCGCACGCGGTGGGCGAGATCGTGGTCTGCATCGACGCCGACACGCAGTTCGAGCCGGACACGGTCGCCCGCCTCGTCGCGCCGATGGTCGACCCGCTGGTGGCGGCGGTG
The DNA here is from genome assembly GCA_031362285.1 of Gemmatimonadota bacterium. Classification (GTDB taxonomy): domain Bacteria; phylum Gemmatimonadota; class Gemmatimonadetes; order Gemmatimonadales; family Gemmatimonadaceae; genus JACPPC01. The sequence continues at coordinate 6,918 of JANLSF010000653.1, forward strand.
GCCGGCAACGCCAAGGTCGGCAACCGGATCAACCTCGTGACGCGGTGGCAGGCGGTGGAGTACGTCACCAGCCAGAACCTCGACCGGCGCGCCTTCTCCCTGCTCAACTGCATCACGGTCGTGCCGGGCGCCGTCGGGGCATGGCGCATCCGCGCGGTCGTCGAGGCGGGGGGCTTTTCCGACGACACGCTGGCCGAGGACCAGGACCTGACGCTCGAACTCCGGCGCCGCGGCCACCGCATCGCCTATGCCGACGACGCCATCGCGTGGACCGAGGCGCCCGACACGCTGCGGACCCTCGCCAAGCAGCGCTTCCGGTGGTCGTTCGGCACCCTCCAGTGCGCCTGGAAGCACGTCGACACGCTGCTCCGCCCGCGCCACGGCACCCTCGGCTTCGTGGCCCAGCCCAACGTGTGGGTCTTCCAGCTGGCCTTCGCGGCGCTCTCGCCGCTGGCCGACCTCCTGTTCATCTGGAGCATGATCGCGGTGGCGATGGCCCGCGTGCAGCACGGCGGCACCTACGCGCTCGTGACGCTGGAGAACGTGATGTTCTTCTACTCGATCTTCCTGCTCGTCGACTGGGTCGCGGCCGTGTGCGGCTTCCTGCTGGAGCCCGACGAGGACCTCGCGCTGTGCTGGCTCATCCCGCTGCAGCGCTTCGCCTACCGGCAGGTGATGTACATCGTCGTCGTCCGGTCGTTTGCCGCCGCCATGCGGGGCCGCCTCGTGGGATGGGGCAAGCTCGAACGGAAGGCGACCGTGGAACGGCCTGCCTGAACGACCCTCCCAGCGTCTCGCGTGGGCGCTGCGTACGGCTAGCGAACCCCTCACCCCCACGTGCCATGCGTCCCCTCTCGCTCGCGCCCGCCCTCCTCGTCCTCGTGCCGCCGATGCTCGCCGGCGCGCAGGGGCGCCCCTTCACGCCGTCCGACTGGTATCGCGTGACCACCGTGGGCGCGCCGGCTCTCTCGCCCGACGGGAAGCTGGTCGCGGTCACGGTCACCACCGCCGTGGAGAAGGAGAACAAGCGTCACAGCGAGATCTGGGTGGCGCCGACGGCCGGCGGTCCGGCGACGCGCTGGACCTCCCCGGCGCTCGAGTCATCGGCCCCGCGGTTCAGTCCCGACGGGAAGTACCTCGTCTTCACGAGCCAGCGCGCGGGGGGGAAGGGCAACAGCTGGGCGATCCAGCTCGACCACCCCGGCGGCGAAGCCATGCAGCCGGAGAACTATCCGCTGCGCGGTGATGCCCCCGACAGCAAGGCGTTCATGGTCTGGGCCGAGGCACCCGACGACACGGCGGGCGCGCTGAAGCCCGATGCGCGCTTCGAGAAGATGGGGCCGATGGCCCGCCCGCCGGTGAACGCGATCACGCGCCCGACCGATCCGGCGCGCTTCGACGGTCGCCACGTCACCGAGATGCGGTACAAGGGCAACGACGTGGGCTTCATTCCCGGGCCGCGCGTGCCACGGCGCTGGAACGCGGCGCAGGTCTGGATGCAGAAGCTCGACGGTTCGCCGAAAGTGAAGCTGACGAACGCGGCCTACTCGCACCGCGAGGTCACGGTCTCGCCCGACGGGCAGTGGATCGCCTTCGTGGCCGACGCCCGCCTCCGGTCCGATTCCGTCGTGCAGGCGGAGGCCGACTCGCTCGGCCGGCTGCCCTACGACGCGAAGCGGGACGAGGCGCCGCGCAATGACAACGACGTCTACGTGATGCCGGCCGCGGGCGGCGAGCCGCGCAAGGTGGCCACCTTCGTCGGGAGCGAGCAGCAGCTGGCCTGGTCCCCCGACGGCAAGCGGCTGGCCTTCGTGGCCGGCGCCTCCCGCTGGAGCACGACGCGCCTCTGGGTGATGGACGTCGCGGGCGGCACGCCGAAGAACGTGATCGGCGCCTTCCAGTACGAGCCTGCGCGCATCGAGTGGCTCTCCAACGGCGAACTGTCGATGGCCGCCGAGGTGGGTGGGCGCAGCGGGCTCTTCCGGGTGAGCGCCACCGGCGGCGCGCCGCACGAGGTGATCGGCGGGCGCCGTCGTCTGGCCGGCTTCGCCTACGACGACGCGCACCGGCTCGTGGCCTTCGTGGCGACCAGCCTGACGAAGCCGACGGAGCTCTACCTCGCCAACGCGGATGGCACCAACGAGCGCAAGATCACCGCCTTCAACGACAAGGTGAATGCGGAGATCGGCTGGAGCGACGCCGAGCGGTTCACGTACAAGAGCGTGGGCAACCTCGAGATCGAGGGGTGGCTCATGAAGCCCCCCGGCTACGAGGCCGGGAAGCGCTATCCGCTCGTGCTCTACATCCACGGGGGCCCGCACGGGGCGTACGGCGAGAACTGGTTCGACGAGTTCCAGAGCCTCGCCGCATCGGGCGTGATGGTGCTCTTCACCAATCCGCGCGGTTCGAGCGGCTATGGAGCGGCCTTCACCTACAGCACGCGCGGTCGCTGGTTTGCCGAGGACTACCGCGACCTGATGCTCGCGGTCGACATCGCGGCCCGCCGACCCGACGTGGATTCGACGAAGATGGGCGTCACCGGCGGCTCGTACGGCGGCGTCATGGCCGCGTGGATCACCGCGCACACCAACCGGTTCAAGGCGGCCGAGAACGACCGGATGATCGGCAATTGGTGGTCGTGGTACGGCACCTCCGACGTGCAGCCACTCACGGAGGGCGAGTTCTTCGGCCGGCCGTGGGACAACCCGGCCATGTACGACTCGCTGTCCCCCATCCGCTACGCCAACCGGGTGAAGACGCCGACCCTCATCGTGCAGAGTGAGGAGGACCACCGCACGCCGATGACCGACGCCGAGCAATGGTTCATGGCCCTCAAGAAGCATGGCACCCCGGTGGAGATGGTGCGGTACCCCCGGTCCACGCACGAGCTCTCGCGCAGTGGCGAGCCGTGGTTGCTGGTGGACCGGCTCGGGCGCCTGCGGCAGTGGTTCGGCTACTGGCTGCAAGGCAGGGCGGCTGACGAGGGCGCCAGCGGGCCCCGGGCAGGCCGAGCCCCATAGGGAGAGGCCCGCGCGTTGGAGGCCCGCGCGGAAACATCCGTGTCGACCTGGATCGGGACTGCGGAATGGCGGAAACGAGGTCCGCGCCCGATACTCTCCGTCGGCACACATGAGCGCACCCTTCGATCCGACGCTTTCCGGCGAGGCCGGCTTTCGGCACATGTCCGATGCGGCCCCGTTCCCCGTCTGGGAGCTGGGGCCCACCGGCCACGTCGGCTGGGTCAACCGTCGCTACGCCGAGCTGGTGGGTCGCACGCTGGCCGAAGCGTCTGCCGCCGGCCTCCTGGTGGATGCGCACGAGGAGGACCAGGCGACGCTGGCCGCCGCGATCAGGGACGGCCTGGAGGCGAAAGCGCAGTTCACCGTGGAGTACCGGCTGCGGCGCGTCGACGGCGAGTTTCCGCTCATGCTGGCGACGGCCACCCCGCGCTTCGATGCCGGCGGACGGTTCCTCGGGTTCATCGGGTGCTCCGCCGATGTCGCGCCGCGTGACGTGGCCGATCGCCAGCGCGAGGACGACGAGCGGCTGGCCGCCGTCCAGCGGCTTGCCGGCGGCGTCGCCCACGAGTTCAACAACCTGCTGACGCAGATCAAGGTGTCGTCGGAGCTGGTGCTGGCCGAGTTGCCGCCGCTCGCGCCGGGGCGCGCCGATGTCGAGTCGATCAGCCACGCGGCCGATCGCGCGTCGGTGCTGGCGCGACAGTTGCTGGCGTTCGGCCGGCGACAGCTGCTCCGCGCCGAACCGATCGACCTCGAGGATGAGGTGCAGGCCCAACTCGAGTCGCTGCGCGTGCTGGCCGGCGCGCCCATCGCGGTCTCCGTGCAGCTGGGTGGCGTGGTCGGGGCCGTCCGCGTGGACCGGGAGCAGATCGCCCACGTGCTGCGCGCCCTCGTCACCAACGTCCGCGACGCGATGCCCACCGGCGGCGTGGCAACGCTCTCGACCACGATGATGGTCGCGACCGGCGGCGAGATCGGGCCGTCGCCGACGCTCCGGAGCGGGCCGTACGTGCGCCTGACCGTGGGCGACAATGGGCCGGGCATGGACGAGGAGGCCAAGGCCCACGCCTTCGAGCCGTTCTTCACGACCCGCGATCGCCACGATCATCCCGGCCTGGGGCTCTCGACGGTGTACGGCATCGTGCAACAGTCGGGCGGGTCGGTGTGGATCGACTCGGGGGCTCGGCAGGGGACGCGCGTGCACCTCTTCTTCCCCCTCGAGGACACCGTCCCCAAGCCGCCGCCGCGACGGCCGCACCTGACGCCGTCGTTCGTGCGCCGCGATGCCGTGCTCGTGGTCGAGGACGACGACGCGGTGCGCAACCTCGCGTGCCGCGTGCTGCAGCGCCGCGGCTACCGTGTGCACGTGGCCAAGGACGGCGACGAAGGGCTCGAGGCCTGGCAGCGCATGAAGCACGAGATCGCCCTCGTGATCTCCGACGTCATGATGCCCGGCGTGTCGGGACTCGACCTGGCGCGCGAGATCCGCAAGTCGCGCCCGCGGATGCCCGTGATCTTCATGTCGGGGTTCGTGCACGAGTCGCTCGAGACCACCGAGGGGCTCGACCCGCTGCCGTTCTTCCTCGAGAAGCCGTTCACGGTCGCGAGCCTGGGGAACATGGTGGTGCGCGCGCTGGCGGTGCCCGAGGGGCACGACGGGGTGGGGCTGCTGGGGAGTTGAGGTGCGGACATCGACCGACGTCGTCCGGAGGATGACGCGATCGCGCCACGACGACGCACCCCGCGGTGCGGCGACTCGGCGAGGTGAGGGCGGGCCGGCGCCGAGCGGCACGCGATGGCGCGCGCCGGGTTCACCGCTCTCGTGCGGCCTCCACGGATAACCGCAGTTCGGTCCACCCGTCCACCTGGTAGTACTGCACGCGCACCGCGTGGTGCCCCGGGGGAAGCGGCGCCCGGTCGACCCTGGATTCGTGCGGCGTCCACGCGTCGATCACGAGGCGGTCGTCCACCCACACGCGAACGCCGTCGTCGCTGATCGCGAGCAGCTCCCACGCGACGCGCGGGACTACGGCACGCGCACCACCGGTATCCCTCTTTCCTGCACGCGTGCTTCCGGCGGGCGCGTCGACGGCGTTCGGGCGGGTGGGCGCGGCACGCGCCGCGGCCGCCGCGGCGCGGCCGACTTCGCACGGTCCCCCGCGCGCTGCTTCGTGGTCACCGACTTGGCGGAGGCGACATCAAAGGTCGGCGCGATCACGGCGGCCTTCTCGTACGAGGCCGCCGCCGCCGTCAGGTCCCCATCGGACTCCTGGCGCGCTCCCCGGGCGAACGCGCGAAACGCCTCCGGCGCGTAGCTCGAGCGCGACGCCATCCGCGCGTCGAGATCCGGCGGAACCTCCACGCCGAGCGCCTTCGCCAACCGCGCAACCACGAGACGCTCGGCGGCGAAGATCGCGTCGGACCGAGCCTCGCCCGTGTACGCCGCAGTCAATTGCGAGGTACCGACATCGACCAGGCTCACGTCGAAGCGAAGCAGCGTGTCCCCCTCGGAGGACACCGTCCCGCGCACCAGTTGCTGCGCCGCGATCAGCCGGCCCACGCGGACTGCCGTGGCCGGGTCCACGCGCGCGCTGTCGAGACCCTGCTCGCGCAGCACGTCGTCGAGCCGCACGCGTTCGAGCAGCCGCAACTGCGGGAACTTGCCCAAGTCCGCCGTGATCAGTTCGGCGAAGCCCGCCGCGAAGTCATCGAGCGTGGTGTCGGCCGACTCGAACGGGAGCACGGCGAGCGTGGCGGAGGCGCGGCGACCCCCGAGCGCCTTCTCCCCTTCGGCCAGGGACGCCGCCTCGGTGGTGAGCGCCTCCCGCTGGCTGCCGTCGGCAGCTCGCACCGACGCGCCGGAGCTGGCGCAGCCCGCCGCCAGGATGGCCAGCGGGGCGATCCAGCGGGCATGGAACGGTCGTGGGATTCGGCGCGGCAACATGGCAGCTGGTGAAGGGGACGGGGCGCGTGACTCTTGAGTATCGGACGACCGCCAAGGCGGGTCGTTACGCTCGTGACGTGGCGCACCCCCGCTGCGCGACGTGTCCCCCGGCGCGCCGGGGCGTTCCCGCACGTACATTCTGCGCCGTGGTACACATGCCTGACTCCGGTCTCTCGTACGAGACGTTCACCCGCGCCGAGTGGGCGGCGTTGCGGCGCAACACGCCCCTCACCCTCACCGAGTTCGACCTCGCGGCCTTGCGCGGCCTGAACGAGCCCATCACGCTCGAGGAAGTGGCGGAGGTCATCCTTCCGCTCACGCGGCTGCTCAACCTGCACATCACCGCGGTGCAGCAACTGGTGCGCGTCACGGACAGCTTCCTCGGTCGGCCCTCGTCGCCCGCGCCGTTCGTCATCGGCGTGGCGGGATCCGTGTCGGCCGGCAAGAGCACGATCGCCCGCGTGCTGCGCGAGGTCCTCTCGCGCTGGGTGGAGCACCGGTCCGTCGAGTTGTTGACCACCGACGGATTCCTGCACCCGAACGCGGTGCTCGAGGAGCGCGGGCTGATGCAGCGGAAGGGGTTTCCGGAGAGCTACGACCTGCCGCGCCTCGTGCGCTTCCTCGCCGACGTCAAGGCGGGGCGCGACGCGGCGGCGCCGGTCTACTCGCACCTGTCGTACGACATCGTGCCCGGCGAGGAGCGGGTCTTCCGTCACCCCGACGTGCTGATCGTGGAGGGGATCAACGTCCTGCAACCGGCGCCCAATCATGCGGAGCGCGGAGCCCGGACCGTGGTCTCCGATTTCTTCGACTTCTCGATCTTCATCGATGCCGCGGAGTCCGACCTCCGCGAGTGGTACGTCGCCCGGTTCCTCACCCTGCGCGACACGGCGTTCCAGCGCCCGGAGTCGTACTTCCACCGGTTCTCGGTGATGGGCGAACCCGAGGCGCGCGCGACGGCCGGGCAGATCTGGGATGACATCAACGCCGTGAACCTCACGCAGAACATCGCGTCCACCCGCGACCGCGCCACCGTGGTGCTGCGGAAGGGTCCGACGCACGCCGTCACCGAGGTGTCGATGCGGCGCGCGCTGGCTCCCGGACTCGTCGCCCCGGCTACATAGCCGGCTTCCGGCTCGAGAGCGTCTTCACGAGCTTCCACAGGAACTCGTGCCCCTCGAAGAACGACTTCACCAGCAGCCGCTCGTCGCGGCCATGCGCGCGGTTGTCGTCCATGTCGCCGAAGATCCCGCTCACGCCGTAGGTCGGGATCCCCTGCTCGCGCAGGTACCGCCCGTCGGTCGCGCCCGTCGACATCGTCGGGATCACCGGCGTTCCGGGCCACATCTGCTTCGTGAGCGCCTCCACCGGCTGCATCAGTTCCGGCGTGAGCGGCGACGGCGCACTCGGTGCCAGCGGTGGCGCCTCGGCGATCTGCACGGCCGTGTCGGCCATCACGCGCAGCAGCTCCTCGCGCACCTGCGCCGGGGGCACGTTGGGCGCGATGCGGCAGTTCACGGTGGCGGTGGCCAGTTGCGGCAATGCGTTGTCGGCATGGCCGCCGAACAGTCGCGTGGCCACGCAGGTCGTGCGCAGCATCGAGCCGTACCGTGGCTGCCGGCTCAGCGTCGCCGCGGCCTGCGCGTCCGCCGGGTTCTTGACGATCGCCTTCATCGCGGCGGCGAGCTCGGGCGTCTCGATCTGCGCGGTCCGCTCGAAGAACACCTTCGTCACGTCGTTCAACTGCACCGGAAAGGTGTACGACGCGATCTTCGCCAACCCGTTGGCCAGGTGGTAGATCGCGTTGTCCGCGACCGGCACCGAGCTGTGCCCGCCCTTGTTCGTGACCTTGAGGGCGAAGTTCACCGGCACCTTCTCGGTGGCCTGCACCGAGTGGAGCAGCGGCTTCCAGTTCTTGTATGACCCGCCGCCTCCCTCGTTGAGCGCGTACTCGGCCTCGATGAGCCCCTTCTGGTTCTTGAGCAACCACTGCACGCCGTTGTGCGGGCCCCCCTCTTCGTCGGCCGTGAGCGCGAGGATCAGGTCGCGATCGGGCACGTAGCCCTCGGCCTTCATGCGCAGGAGGCTGGCGACGAAGATCGCCGC